>NZ_JAQRFO010000051.1:0-30792 GCF_028598775.1 Xenorhabdus aichiensis | reverse complement strand
ATCGGGTGGCTTTTTTGCGTTTGTATTTTTCTATTATTTACTCAATTTCTGCTTTATTGTTTTCCATTTTCCTTATTACCCTTTCTTATTCGATAGAATAAAATGAAATAATTTCAATTTGAGTACAATAACTCGACATTGATCTTGTCTTTTGATTTAATTTGGCTATCTAGAAGTCTAAACATGCAAGTGATTTAACAATCGAGGTTTCAGTAATGCCAATTCGTGTACCGGATGAATTACCTGCGGTGAATATTCTTCGCAATGAAAACATCTTTGTTATGACCTCAACACGGGCGAATATTCAGGATATCCGCCCTTTGAAAGTACTGTTACTTAACCTGATGCCGAAGAAGATAGAAACAGAAAATCACTTTATCAGGTTATTATCTAATTCACCGTTACAGGTTGATATTCAATTGTTGCGTATTGATAGTCGCCAATGTAAAAATACTCCAGAGGAACATTTGGATAACTTTTATTGTGATTTTGAGTCTATAAAAGATCAAAATTTCGATGGGTTAATTGTAACAGGCGCTCCTTTGGGGTTGGTTGAATTTGAAGATGTCACTTATTGGGCCGAAATTGAAAAAATTGTTAATTGGGCTAAAAATCACGTTACTTCAACGCTCTTTGTTTGTTGGGCTGTTCAAGCTGCCTTAAATGTTCTTTATAACCTGCCTAAATATACGAGAACGACTAAATTATCCGGTGTTTACTCCCATATAACCTTAGATCCTTTTGCGTTATTGACCAGAGGGTTTGACGAGTCCTTTTTAGCACCTCACTCACGTTTTGCGGATTTTCCAGAGGCAGTGATCCGTGAGCATACCGACCTAGATATTTTGGCTTGTTCGGAAGACGCTGGCGCTTATTTGTTTGCCAGTAAAGACAAAAGGTTGGTATTTGTGACAGGTCATCCTGAATATGGAGTTGATACATTAGCGGCAGAGTATTGGCGTGATCTGGCTGCGGGGTTAGAGCCCGCGCTACCGGTCAATTACTTCCTGAATAATGATCCTGAAAATAAACCAGTTGCATCTTGGCGTAGTCACGGTCACTTATTGTTTTTAAATTGGCTTAATTACTATGTCTACCAAATCACGCCATACGATCTGACGTATATGAATCCTACCTTAGATTGAATCTGTAAAAAAATAAAAATGAGAATTAGCTGAAGCGAGCCATTTCTCATTTTTTTAATTTTCTATTTTTTTAGAATCATTTACCTTCTCCGATCATTTCTTATATATAACAAAAAGTTAACACTTTTATTCCTAATTAATTGGAACTTATTTCCCTGTTTTTATTTTTAATAAACTCATTTAATCAATTGATTTATTTAAATTAATTTACTTAATTTTAAATAATGGAAATGGTTTTTGATTTATTTTTAATATTGATTACTCTTACTCGAGTGGGCATTTTAAAGACGAGGAGTGGGGGATGACACAGCAAGCATTAACAACTGATTTAACCTTTACAAAGCCTTTTGGTGAAGCCGAAAATCAGATATTACTACCTGAATCTATTGGTTTTATAGAAGATCTAGTTGTTGAGTTTTCTAACAGGCGTAAAAAATTATTGGAAGAGCGAATTTACTGGCAGAAAAAAATAGATGATGGAGCATTACCTAATTTTATTTCGGAAACAATTTCCATTAGAGAGGGTGACTGGAAAATTCAGGGAATTCCTGACGATCTTAAAGATCGCCGTGTTGAAATCACGGGTCCAGTAGAACGTAAGATGGTGATTAACGCTTTGAATTCAAATGTTAAAGTTTTCATGGCGGATTTTGAAGATTCACTGGCTCCTTCATGGGATAAAGTCATTAGTGGGCAAATTAATCTAAGGGACGCAGTTAACGGTACGATCTCATATACCAGTGAGCAAGGTAAGCGTTATGAATTGAAATCTGAACCGGCAGTTCTGGTTGCACGGGTCAGGGGGCTGCATCTGTCAGAAAAACACGTTCTTTACAAGAAGGAACCGATCTCGGGTGGTCTATTTGATTTTGCACTTTACTTCTATCTAAATCATAAAAATCTGCTGGCAAATGGTAGCGGCCCCTATTTTTATTTGCCTAAAATTCAGAGCTACCACGAAGCTCAATGGTGGAGCGATGTTTTCAGTTTTGCGGAAGAGCGCTTCAATCTGCCAAAAGGCACGATCAAAGCGACCGTTCTGATTGAAACGCTGCCTGCTGTATTCCAAATGGATGAAATTCTCTACCACCTGCGTCACCACATTGTTGGGCTGAACTGTGGGCGCTGGGACTACATTTTCAGTTATATCAAGACACTGAAAAACCATTCTGATCGTGTTTTGCCTGATCGCCAGTCGGTCACGATGACACAACCTTTCCTGAGTGCCTATTCTCGCTTGTTGATTAAAACCTGCCATAAACGTGGTGCATTTGCGATGGGTGGAATGTCGGCATTCATACCGAGCAAAGATATTGAACAAAACCAGTGGGTTATGGACAAGGTCAGGGCTGACAAAGAACTGGAAGCTAAGAACGGTCACGATGGCACATGGGTAGCGCATCCTGGGCTTGCAGATATTGCGATGACAGTCTTCAACACTACCTTAGGAGAGCGGCCGAACCAATTAGCAGTTTCCCGTGAAGAAGATGAAACGATCACAGCGGAACAATTGCTTGAACCTTGCTTGGGAGAGAGAACAGAAGAAGGAATGCGAGCGAATATTCGTGTCGCTGTGCAGTACATAGAAGCATGGATTTCAGGTAATGGGTGTGTACCGATTTATGGCTTGATGGAAGATGCCGCCACTGCGGAAATATCCCGCACATCTATTTGGCAATGGATCCGCCATGAAAAATCACTTTCCAACGGTAAAAAAGTAACAAAAGAGCTGTTCAGGCAAATGCTGAAAGAAGAACTGGATATTATTAAACAAGAAGTTGGAGAGATGCATTTCAACCAAGGGCGATTTATGGAGGCTTCTAATCTGATGGAACGGATTACTACACAGGATGAGTTAATCGATTTCCTGACTTTGCCGGGTTATCAATTACTCGATTAATTCAAAAACGACAATATCCGATTAATTAAGAATAGGAAGTAGAAGAAAATGAACATTTCCCGAACACAACAGATCGCTCAGTTGGAACAAGAATGGAAACAACCACGTTGGGAAGGCATTACTCGCCCATACAGTGCTGAGGACGTGGTTAAATTGCGTGGTTCCGTTAACCCAGAGCACACTTTAGCACAGATGGGAGCGAAAAAGTTGTGGGAACTGCTGCATGGAAAATCAAAAAAAGGCTATGTGAACGCACTTGGCGCCCTGACTGGCGGTCAGGCACTTCAGCAAGCCAAAGCTGGTATTGAGGCAGTTTACCTTTCTGGTTGGCAGGTTGCTGCGGATGCAAATACTGCTTCCAGCATGTATCCCGATCAATCACTTTATCCCGTGGATTCTGTACCTAATGTCATTAAACGCATCAATAACAGCTTCCGCCGTGCAGATCAGATCCAATGGGCAAATGGTATCGGCCCGGACAGTCAGGAATACACCGACTATTTCCTGCCGATTGTCGCGGATGCTGAAGCAGGGTTTGGTGGTGTGCTGAATGCATTTGAACTGATGAAAGCGATGATTGAGGCTGGCGCAGCGGCTGTTCATTTTGAAGATCAATTGGCGGCGGTGAAAAAATGTGGGCACATGGGGGGTAAGGTACTCGTACCGACTCAAGAAGCGATTCAGAAACTGGTGGCTGCTCGTCTGGCTGCCGATGTATCCGGAGTTTCAACCTTGTTAGTCGCCCGCACTGATGCCGACGCAGCAGATTTGCTGACTTCTGATTGTGATCCTTATGACAGTGAATTCATTACTGGCAAGCGAACTGCTGAAGGTTTCTTCTGTACCCGAGCGGGTATCGATCAGGCCATCAACCGTGGGTTGGCTTATGCCCCCTATGCCGACGTTGTTTGGTGCGAAACTTCTACGCCGGATCTTGAGGCTGCTCGCCGTTTTGCGGAAGCCATTCATGCGGAATACCCAGGCAAATTGCTGGCATACAACTGCTCTCCATCCTTCAACTGGAAAAAGAATCTGGACGACAAAACCATTGCGAGCTTTCAAGAGCAACTGTCTGCTATGGGATATAAATTCCAATTCATTACATTGGCTGGTATCCACAGCATGTGGTTTAACATGTTTGATTTGGCTTATGACTACGCCCGCGGTGAAGGTATGAAACATTATGTCGAAAAAGTTCAGGGACCTGAATTCGCAGCTCTTGAGCGTGGTTATACTTTCTCTTCACATCAACAGGAAGTTGGGACAGGGTATTTTGATAAAGTGACAACCATTATTCAGGGAGGAGCGTCTTCTGTTACCGCCCTTACTGGCTCGACAGAAGAGCAGCAATTTTAGGTTTATCATGCCCATTGATATTATCAGGTGGGGGATTCTGTGAGGAATTCCCCTTTACGCGTCGGATAAGGTGGCGATGATGGAAATAGATCTCGCGCATTTAATTGCACAAACCATTTTGCAGGGATTCGATGCGCAATATGGTCGATTTCTGGAAGTGACTTCAGGCGCACAGCAACGTTTTGAGCAGGCGGATTGGCATGCAGTACAGCGAGCCATGAAAAAGCGAATCAACCTGTATGACCATCATGTTGGTTTAGTCGTGGAACAGCTGAAATGCATTCACGGTACACTGCAATATGACGAAGATTACATAGCTAAAGCAAAAGCCGTTTATACCCGTTTGCTGCCGGACTATCCTCGTTTTGAGATTGCGGAAAGTTTTTTTAATTCAGTCTATTGCCGTTTGTTTCAACACCGTAACTTAAAGCCAGAGAATCTATTTATTTTTTCTTCCCAGCCCGCCTGCCGTTTTCGCCATATTTCACGTCCATTGTCGCGGGATTTTTCCCCTAACAGTAATATTGTGTCAATGTTGCGAACGATATTAAATGATGTGCCATTGCGCCTTAAATGGGAAGATTTGGATCGAGATATTGATTACATCGCGCAATACTTACAGAAAACATTTTCTGAACACGATTTATTACAGGCGACATTTCAGATTGCTAATGAACTATTTTACCGTAATAAAGCGGCGTGGCTGGTGGGAAAAATCAGGCTGGGCACAACGGTTTATCCATTTTTATTACCCATCCACCATAACGAATCTGGCGGCATCTTTATTGATACCTGCCTAACGTGCCGCGATGATGCCAGCATTGTTTTTGGTTTCGCACGTTCTTACTTTATGGTTTACGCCTCCTTGCCGGCAGCATTAGTTGAGTGGCTGCGTGAAATTCTGCCGACAAAATCAACGGCCGAATTATACATGGCGATTGGTTGCCAGAAACATGGCAAAACAGAATACTATCGTGAATATCTGATGTTTATTAACGCATCTCAAGAACAGTTTTCGATTGCTCCAGGCGTGAAAGGCATGGTAATGCTGGTCTTCGCTTCTCCTTCATTTGATCGTGTATTTAAAGTCATCAAGGATAAATTTGCTCCGCAGAAAGAAGTCTCTCAAGAACGTGTTCAGGAGTGTTACCGTCTGGTCAAAGAACATGATCGTGTGGGAAGAATGGCCGATACGCAGGAATTTGAGAACTTTGTCATTGAGAAGCGCCATATCAGCCAGGAATTAATGGAAGAATTGCAAAAAGAAATCCCGGCAAAACTCGAAGATCTGGGTGATAAAGTTCTGATAAAACACCTTTATATGGAACGAAAAATGATCCCGTTGAATATTTATATGGAACAGGTAGACGAAGTGCAGTTGAAAGATGTGATAGAAGAATACGGCAACGCTATTAAACAATTGGCCGCGGCGAATATATTTCCGGGTGATATGCTGTTTAAAAACTTTGGTGTTACGCGTCATGGGCGAGTGATTTTCTACGACTATGATGAAATCTGTTATATGACTGAAGTGAATTTTCGGAATATCCCTTCGCCACGTTACCCGGAAGATGAACTGGCAAGTGAACCTTGGTACAGCGTTGCTGCCAACGATGTTTTCCCAGAAGAATTTCGGCATTTTTTATGTGGTGATAACTGTGTCCGGCGTTACTTTGAAGAAAGCCATAGTGACCTATTCAAAGCGGATTACTGGTTGGCATTACAAGAGCGCATTAAAAATGGGTATGTGGAGGATGTCTTTGCCTATCGGTGCAAACAGAGGTTCAGTCAGCGTAATTAGATTTAGGAAACAAAAAATACAAGTCGTGATATCACATTTCCCATAGATAAAAATAATATTTTACTGAATGATAAAAATTAGAGATTGAATGATATTAATTAAAAATGACTGGCTATTCATCTATTGTCTTTCAATGATATGATCCTCTTTATGATTATGTAATTTGTTTTAATAAAAGCAATACCGTAATTAAATAATCATAATCACAACCATCAATAGAATATTCCTATTCATTTTAAACAATATTTAGGGAGAGAATAATGGCTAATGTCATTTTATACGGTGATATCCTTAACATTAAAAATAGATACGCCGATGGTAGTTATCTTGATGTTTATGGGCAGTCTGCATCGCTGGGAGAAAAATATAATGTTGTCACTTCTGTTTCATCAAATCGTGATACAGGCTCGGGTTCATGGCAGATTTTATCTGCGGAAAGCAAAAGTTTAGGAACGGAAATTTACAGTGGTGATACCGTATTTCTAGTGAATTTCTATCGAAACAATGGGGGATACTTGAGAGTGAGTGGCTATGCACCCTCTCCTGAGCTCTATAATGTTTATACCGCAGATAGACCCGTGAATGCCCTCGATACGGCAATATGGCATATTTTTACAGATACGGCTAACGAATTTGATGGCAAAATCCGTGAGGGAAATGCCATTCGTCTGCTTAACAGTTTTAATAATGTACATGGCGGTTTTCTTGATACCTGTTGGTTGGCAAACCAACCTGGTGCTGTATATAAGGTGTATACTTCACTGTTGTCAGATCGGGGGAATGGTACGGGTACATGGATATTATCAAAAGCAATTAATCAATAATGATATTGAATATTTTTTTGTCGTTTTATTAAATGAATCGTGATGAAGTTCTCAATTATTAAAAATAACATTTAAAAAATGGAATTAATTAATTTGAGAGTATATTAGGAATAACATGATTAATGGGTTTGGCAATGCGGAAATGTTGAATTTCCGCATTTCAATATACCTAATCAATTAAATTACGCTTTGGCTCCGGCAATTGCAGCATGCGCCAGTTCGGTAATCTGGGCATAATCACCTTTTTTCAGCGCATCGGCAGGCACCAGCCATGAACCACCAATACATAGAACACTATTTAGAGCCAGATAATCGCGGTAATTGTCGGGTGAAATACCACCGGTTGGGCAGAAACGAACTTGAGGGAATGGGCCTGCAATGGCTTTTAGCGCTTTCACGCCGCCATTCGCTTCTGCTGGAAAAAATTTGAAGCAATTTATCCCATAACTCATACCAAGCATTAATTCTGAAACTGTAGAAATCCCCGGAATCAATGGAATTGAGCTTGTAGTTGCGGCTTTTAATAATGCCTCAGTTAATCCTGGGCTGATAGCAAACTGAGCGCCTGCTTCGGTAACCGCCGCCAATTGTTCAGGATTAATGACTGTACCCGCGCCAATAATCGCTTCAGGCACTTCTTTGGCGATAAGACGGATGGCCTCTAGTGCGCATTCAGTTCTTAAAGTGACTTCCAGTACGCGTATCCCGCCGGCAATCAGCGCTTTTGCCAATGGAACCGCGTGTTCAATCTCATTGATCACAATAACAGGGACGACAGGGCCATCGGTCAGGATATTTTCTGCGGTTGTTTTCCAATTATTCATTAGCAGTTTCTCTCGTCAAATTAGTTAATACCGCCATATTCCCGACTGATCTCTTTTGCAGCCCGCATAACGAGTGCGCCGAGTTCAGTGACTCGATCGTCAGAGATACGTGAAATTGGGCCGGAAATGGAAATGGCGGCAAACGCTTCATGATGTTCATCGTAAATACAGGCGGCAATGCAGCGTAACCCAAGGGCATGTTCTTCATCATCGAGCGAAAAGCCTTGCTTGCGGATCTGTTCAAGATTTTCTTTCAGGGCTGCTGCGGTGGTGTAAGTATGCTGGGTATAGGTATGAAGACCTTTCTTATGGAGTAACTGGAGGCGTTTTTGTTCAGACAATGTAGAAAGCAACGCTTTGCCTGCGCCGGAAGCATGCATCGGTAGGTTGCCGCCAATGGGGGCAGACATCCGCATCAGCGCATTACATTGCACCTGATCAACAATAACGGCTTCATATTCATCAAGATTCAGGATGGCAAGGTTGACGGTTTCGCCGGAATCTTCCATTAATTGGCGCAATATTGGGTGAACCAGCACCATCAAATTGCGACTTTGCAGAAAACTGCTACCGACAACAAAGGCATGTGAAGCGATAACCCATAATCCCAAATCGCCTACCTGACGGACAAAACCATGCTGCTGTAACGTAGTCAAAAGGCGATGGGTGGTGGAGTTAGGCAAACCAGCTTGTATAGCCAGATCGGTCAAGGCAACACCTACTTGTGAATCGGAAATATATTCCAAAAGCGTAAGCCCTCGGCTCAAGGACTGAACCTGACCGCTTGCAGCGGCACTATTTGCCGTTATTTTGGTTTTTTTGGTACGTTTGTTGGCAACGGCTGTACTCATAAAATGCCCTCTGAAAGTGTCTGTGTAGCAACCCTGATTTTGCTAAAGCAAAAATGGAATTTATTTTCGTTTTCTTATTATGGATGATAAAGCGGGGGAAAACACATCCGATGAGTGGAGCCACTCTGAGATATTCAATTTATCTACATCAGGCCGAGGACGGATCATCTTAATGACGTCAGCTCACACCGCGAATATCATAGTTGCAGAGGATTCTTTCAGTATTAGCGCGGTGTGAATTGGCGAAACATTTATAAGTTGGGTTAAATACCTTCTTTGTCGAAATCAGAAAAAAACCGCTTTAGCGGTTTTTTCTGTCACACCTTAAACAAATTCTGATGAAGTTTCTGAATGATTGATTCCGCATCTTTCCCTGGAACGAGCAAACATACATTGTGGCTGCTTGCGCCATAGCTGATCATCCGGATATTAAAAGATTCCAGTGCGCCAAAAATTGCTTTCCCCAGCCCTTTAGCCTGTGAAAGCTCATTACCGATAATTGCCACCAGCGCCAGATCTTCTTCAACTTCTACACGACATAATGTAGAAAGTTCGGTCAGCAGAGCATTAGTCAGCAAACTGCCATTGGTGCTGGTAGAGCCAGTCGTATCCAGCGTTAGGGCGACACTGACTTCTGAGGTGGTAATCAAATCTACTGAAATGTTATGGCGTAAAAGCAGCGTAAAAACTTCCGCCAGAAAGCCCCTTGCATGTAACATTTTTAGGCTATGCAAGGTTAATAACGTCTGTTTGCGGCGTAATGCCAGCGCACGAAACAGAGGCGGGTTTTCGATTTTGTCACAAACCAGTGTGCCGCCGGCCTGCGGATCTTTACTTGATCCAACGAAAACAGGAATACCGCAACGAACGGCAGGTAGCAACGTCGCTGGGTGGAGGATCTTAGCACCAAATGTCGCCATCTCTGCTGCTTCATCAAATGCAATTTTATCGATGCGTTTGGCTGTTGGCGCAACACGGGGATCAGTAGTATAGATGCCGGGAACATCCGTCCAAATATCAACACGCTGTAAATTTAGCGCTTCGCCGAGCAAGGCGGCGGTATAATCACTGCCACCACGTCCCAGCGTCGTTGTGCGGCCTTTTTCTTCTCTGCCGATAAAACCTTGTGTGATAACAACCGTATTATTCAAACGAGGTTGAAGTTGCTCAACTGCTGAGATATGGAGTTGAAGGGTGTCTGGTTCTGCCCGCCCGAAGTGATCATTCGTTCGCATGATCCTGCGGATATCAAACCACTCTGCATTTGCATTGCGTTGACGCAGTAATTCTACGAACAGCAATGTGGACATCACTTCACCGTGGCTGACCAACTCATCAGTTAACGCCTCAGATGTTGCCAATGATGCGGCTTCTGACAGCATCTCGATATTTTCCAGCAGGCGATCAATTTCTTCACATATCACATCCACGTCATTTAACCGGTCAATAATCGCATATTGAATGTCACGGATCTGTTTCAGGCACTTCTCCCGCTTATTGCTATCACAGCCCGTCGCCAATGCGACCAGCAAATTAGTCACCCCCGCAGAAGCGGACAAAACGACCACGCGGACATCTGAGTTTGCCAAAATAATATCGGCACAGTGATTCATGGCATCAAAGTCTGCCACACTGGTACCGCCGAATTTTGCGACAACATACTGCGGGTAAGGAGATGAAACAGCATACATGGATGATAACCTTCTGTCCGAGGAATAGGCTTTTAGAAATATCGGGTTAGCTACGCTGAGTCAACATTTAGGCATTGAGCATCAATATCTTTCATGATGGAACTGAAATTATCGTTTTTACCTATATCCAATGTTTTCACCTATATCAGCAATTAGGGGTGGAAATCATGAACTATTTTGACCAATATCAGTAATTAAAAGGAAAGGGAAAGCATCACAGAGTTAAGTCGTTACAATCTGTGTATTCCTATTATTTATTTACAGTTGATAGAGAGCATTATTCATGAAAAACATCAACCCTAGCCAGACCGAAGCTTGGAAAGCATTACATCAGCATTTTGAGCAAATGAAAAACGTCCATTTGCGGGATCTGTTTAAACAGGACAAAGCGCGGTTTACGGCATTCTCCGCTACGTTTGACGAGCAGATTTTGGTGGATTATTCCAAAAATCGTATTACCGCTGAAACACTGACAAAATTACAGGCACTGGCGAAAGAAACGGATCTGTCCGGTGCTATCCGCAGTATGTTCTCCGGTGAAAAAATCAACTGTACTGAAGATCGTGCTGTGCTGCACATTGCCCTGCGTAACCGCAGCAATACCCCGATTAATGTGGATGGGGAAGATGTGATGCCGCAAATTAATGCGGTGCTGGCAAAAATGAAGTCATTCAGTGAACGCATCATCAGCGGAGAATGGAAAGGGTATACCGGTCAAGCCATTACTGACGTTGTCAATATCGGCATTGGTGGTTCCGATCTCGGCCCTTATATGGTCTCTGAAGCACTGAAAGCGTATAAAAATCACCTCAATATGCACTTTGTTTCCAATGTGGATGGAACCCATATCGCAGAAACGTTGAAAACACTGAACCCAGAAACGACGCTGTTTCTGATTGCCTCCAAGACCTTCACTACACAGGAAACTATGACTAATGCGCATTCTGCCCGCAACTGGTTCCTGCAAAGTGCGGGGATTGAGGCTCATGTTGCCAAACATTTTGCGGCACTTTCGACCAATGAGCAGGAAGTCAGTAAATTTGGTATCGATCCACAGAATATGTTTGAATTCTGGGATTGGGTCGGTGGCCGTTATTCACTGTGGTCTGCGATTGGTTTATCCATTGCACTTTCCATTGGCTATGAGAATTTCGAACAGCTGCTGAGTGGCGCTCATGCCATGGATAAACACTTTGAGCAGACTTCTCCTGAACAGAACATTCCAGTCCTGCTGGCGCTGATCGGCATCTGGTACAACAATTTCTTTGGCGCAGAAACTGAAGCGATTCTGCCTTATGATCAATATATGCATCGTTTTGCCGCTTACTTCCAACAGGGTAACATGGAATCGAATGGCAAATATATTGATAGGAATGGCAGCCCGGTAGATTACCAAACTGGGCCGATTATCTGGGGCGAGCCGGGCACTAATGGTCAGCATGCTTTCTATCAGCTTATCCATCAGGGAACCAAACTGATCCCATGTGATTTTATTGCACCCGCAATCAGTTATAATCCGCTCAGTGATCATCACAGCAAGCTACTGTCCAACTTCTTTGCGCAAACTGAAGCACTGGCTTTTGGTAAAAACCGCGAACAGGTGGAAGCGGAATTTGTCGCAGCCGGAAAAAATGCACAGGACATGGCGAATGTCGTGCCATTCAAAGTTTTTGAAGGCAACCGTCCGACTAACTCCATTCTATTACGCGAAATTACACCATTCAGCTTGGGCGCATTGATTGCCATGTATGAACATAAAATCTTTGCCCAAGGCGCTATTCTGAATATTTTCTCATTTGATCAATGGGGTGTAGAACTCGGTAAACAGTTGGCGAACCGTATCCTGCCAGAATTGCACGATGATGAAGCGGTAAATAGCCATGATAGTTCAACCAATGGCCTGATTAATCGTTTCAAAACATGGCGCTAATCTGACTTTTATCGTACTTAATAAAAATTGCCTCGCCTTCAATAAACACGGTTATTGAGGTGAGGCGCTTATTAATACGATCATCATTCTGCTTGTTCTCTGCTCATTAATATTGAGATAAACCCATTCAATCATGTTGAAATATGCGATAACAATGAAGATTTACATAAATTGTTATCAACTTTTTATTCTATTCACTTGCAACGTGATATCCTCACTCCCCATTCGTTGTGCTGTCGGGGAAAATGACATGGCAGATGACACAATATTAACTCCTGCACCTATCCGCTGGTTTTCGGCAGATAATTCTAATATTCCGGAAGATATTTTAGATTGGCTTATGGAAGTCGGTTCAATGACGCGCCGTTTTGAAGAACATTGTCAGCAGGTATCAGTTGTACCTTTTCGGGAATGCTTCATTACAGCAGCAGAATTAGGAGATGAAAGTGAGCACTTACCTATAAGTGAAAGGTATTGGTTGCGTGAAATTGTCTTGTATGGAGATAACATTCCGTGGCTGCTGGGACGTACTGTGATCCCTGAGGAAACACTGACTGGCCCGGATAAGCGGTTGGTCGATGTAGGAACAGTTCCACTTGGTCGCTATCTTTTTAGTGGTAATAATTTGACTCGGGATTATATTCAAATAGGCCAGCAAGGGCAGCACTGGGCGCGGCGTTCTTTGTTGAGGTTATCAGGCAAATCCTTGCTACTCACAGAGGTTTTTCTGCCGGAATCACCTGTATATAAGATGGACAAAATCAAAGGGGGAAAATAGATTGGAGGCCAGTATGACGCAGAATAAATGGCTCGCCTATTGCCGTTTAATGCGTATCAATAAACCCATTGGCGTATTATTACTATTATGGCCAACATATTGGGCATTGTGGATCGCAGCAAAAGGTATGCCGGATTTGCACATCTTGTTAGTCTTTACTATCGGGGTGTATACCATGCGTGCTGCGGGATGTTGCATTAATGATTTCGCAGACAGAAAATTCGATGGACATGTAGAACGGACAAAATCTCGTCCGCTTCCCAGTGGCGATGTCAGCGAAAAAGAAAGCAAAATCCTGTTTGTTACACTGGGGCTGATCTCTTTCGCACTGGTTTTGACGCTGAACAAAATGACGATTGCCTTATCTTTCATTGGATTGGCACTGGCATGGGTTTATCCTTTTGTCAAACGAGTCAGTAACTTGCCACAGATTGTACTGGGAGCAGCCTATGGTTGGTCAATTCCAATGGCTTTTGCCGCAGTAAGTGAGTCCTTACCATTAGAGTGCTGGTTGTTATTTTTGGTTAACATAATATGGTCAGTGATTTATGACACGCAGTATGCGATGGTTGATCGTGATGATGACCTGAAAATCGGTGTAAAATCGACGGCCGTGCTTTTTGGGCGTTTTGATAAACTGATTCTTGGTATTTTGCAGTTTATTATGCTCGGTATTCTGGTATCGGTTGGTTGCATAGTGAATTTAGGTGGGATGTACTACTGGACGTTATTGTTGGCGGGTTCGCTCTTCATTTATCAGCAGAAATTGATTTCTGGTCGAAAAAAGGCTCTCTGCTTTCAAGCATTTATGAACAATAACTACGTCGGTTTTATCTTATTCCTCGGTATTCTTTTCAGCTATGTTTAACATAACGGGCGGATAACCCGCCCGTTCAGCTTTATTTCCAGCGTAACGCTTTAATGTTGATCTTTATTTGTCTGTTCAGTGTCATTCTGCTCTGGTGGCATACTGGCACTTTCAATCGTCAGACGGATCTCAGGGGACATCAATTCACTCAACATTTGGTAGAGTTCTTGAGCGCTGGTCGTGCTTATATCACTATTATCATGAATATAACCTTCCTCGCGCAGCGTATTGACTGAGCTGGCAAACACCGCCTTGTCAAAGAACTCTGGGGCATTGATTCCATGCAGTACCGACAGACGCTGTGCCAGCATCCGGCTCTCTTTTTCCAGCACGCCACGGCTGATTTCAGGAGTGGCATTCAATAAAGAAAGCGTAATAGCATAGCGTTGCAGAGTTTCACGGATACCTGCTGCCAGCAATTGCAGTGGACGAATGCGCTCAGGGTTCAGAACGAGCATATCCTTTTCTTTGTTGCAGATAAGGCATTGACGCACCAACTCATCAATCAGAGTGTTGACCACTTCAGGTAGAGCTTCCTTACTGTAACGCATGAAAAGTTCTTGTTTGAGCAGCGGGTAAACCAGTTCTACCTGCCTAAGTAGTTCACTGCGGCTAATGCGGCGATGATGCATCACAATACTGGTAATCAAAGATGGCAGGATCAGCAAGTGCTGGATATTGTTGCGATAATAAGTCATCAATACCGCGCTTTCACGAGGCAGGATAATGATATCCCCAAGGCTGTCTTTTTCGACTTCAAACTTATTCATCAGCAAGGCGTGATCCAGCAATTCTTCAGCTGTTTTGTTCGGTACAGTAACATCGTCAGCGTAAGGAACATTGCACAGTAATTGCAGATAGCAGTTCAATTGCTCAATCAGTTGCTCGCGAGTAAGTGCTCGCTGACGTGATGACAACAAGGCTGTAGTGCATAAATTGATGGCATTTGCTGCTGCGGCATTATTGATGTTGACCATAATATTGCCAGCCAGTTTGCTGACAGTAGGTGTCAGCCATGTCGGGCGCTGGGCGTCTATCGGATCGATGGAATCACGCCAGTCGGGAACATGATGGTTAAGGTATTGTGTCAGAGGAATGGGCTCGCCAAAGTTTACATAGCCTTGTCCCAGATTACGCAGCTTACGCAGCCCACTAACCATCTGAAAAAAACCTTCTTTTTCCTTGGTTGCACCGCGTAACTCTTTAGCGTAAGTTGCGACTTCCATTACATGCTCATAACCGACATAGATTGGCACGATGGTGATTGGACGGGAATCTCCACGCAGCATCGCCTGTAATGTCATCGAAAGGGTGCCGGTTTTCGGATCGAGCAGACGGCCGGTACGGGAACGCCCACCTTCGACGAAGTACTCAACAGAATAACCACGGGAAAATAACTCACCCAGATATTCACGGAATATCGTCGAATAGAGCTTGTTTCCTTTAAAAGTCCGGCGGATAAAGAATGCACCAAGGCGGCGGAATATCGGGCCTGCCGGCCAGAAATTAAGATTGATGCCGGCAGCAATGTGTGGTGGAACCAGCCCTTGGTGATAAAGCACATATGAGAGCAGGAGATAATCCATATGGCTGCGATGGCATGGGACATAAACCAGTTCATGACCATCCTGTGCCAGTTGGCGAACCCGCTCGGCGTTATGGACATTAATGCCCTGATACAAACGGTTCCACGTCCAGCTCAAGACACGGTCGGTCAAACGTACGGTTTCAGAAGAGAAATCTGCTGCAATCTCCTCCAACATATTGATAGCGTTTTGCTTCGCCTTTTCGGGTGAGATTTTTTTACTGCGCGTCTCATCGGCAATGGCTTTCTCAATGGCTTTGGATGTCAGCAGCTTGTTGAACAGATCCTGTCTGGCGGGCAAACGTGGCCCTACCGCAGCCAAACGCTGACGGGAATAGTGTATCCGTGCAACGCGGGCAAGTTTATTGGCAATGATATCATCCGTGCCATGATCATTGGCCATGCTGAGTAATGAAACGGGTGTGGAAAAACGCACAAAACTATCCCGTCCAAGCCACAGAATCGCAAAAAACTTTTGCACACCGTTTAGTAAACGCAGCTGTGGCGCTGTATTTCCTTCTTGCCCTTCGCGTCCAGGGGAGCGGCCGAACATCACAGAAACAGGCACCATCTGAATATCCAAATCGGGATTATTGCGATGCAGATCCAGATAAGAATGAAAAATCTTCACGGATTCATGTTTAGGTGCATAGCAACGGAACACACGTGGGCCATCATCAATAAAGACATAGCTTGGAAGCAGGGTGTCACCTATTTCCAAAGGATTCAACGGATCCGGCAGATCTTGCGCCAAGCATTGTTGACGCAGGGTCAATAAGTCTGTTTTTGAGTGATACGGCAGCACATACAAAATAGGCCGTGTCGTATCAAGGCTCAGTTCTGCAATGGGATCCGTGGGGATAAGTTTACTTTTTACTAAGAATTTTAATGGAAAATTCAACAACTTATAATATATTTTACGCCAACTTGACATAACAACTTTAAGCCTCTTGTTAGCAACGCGTCGCAAGCATACCAGAAACAGATTTTGAGATCTGTGGAAATAAGACAATAATAGGAGCTAAAAGTTATATGACCTTACAAATATTATGCTAATTGAAGAAAATTTTTTATGGCAAATCAATCAACAGGTTTGATTCGTATCATTAAAGCGGCAGGATACTCGGCGAAAGGTATTAGGGCTACGTGGCAAAATGAAGCGGCATTTCGGCAGGAAGTCATTGTAGCCATATTAGCGATCATCATTGCATTTTCCCTTGATTTTGGCACGTCCGAGAGGCTTTTGCTCATCGGTTCAGTCATGCTGGTGGTCATTGTGGAAATCCTCAATAGCGCCATTGAGGCTGTAGTTGATCGCATTGGCAGTGAATACCATGAATTATCGGGCAGGGCGAAAGACATGGGATCAGCTGCGGTATTTCTGACAATGATTCTGGCGTTGTTTATCTGGGGAATGATCCTTTGGTCGTATTTTATGCACTGATATGACATGGTTTTCGTCAATACACATTCTTTAGCGGCTTTTACGGGCTGGCAGGTTCCCAATTCGATTTTACCTGTATATACTCACAGTTTGACTGTATAAACAAACAGGGGGCGAAATGAAAGCATTAACTGCCAGACAGCAGCAAGTTTATGACTTGGTGCGTGACCATATTTCGCAAACGGGTATGCCACCAACACGTGCTGAAATCGCAGCGCGTCTTGGTTTTCGTTCACCTAACGCGGCAGAAGAGCATTTAAAAGCATTGGCGCGCAAAGGGGTGATAGAGATTATCTCTGGTGCATCCAGAGGTCTCCGTTTGCTTCTTGAAGAAGAAGGGTCGGCGGGATTACCGCTGATTGGTCGTGTTGCTGCTGGCGAACCATTGCTGGCTCAGGAACATATCGAGAGTCATTACAAAGTTGATCCTGCATTATTCAAACCAAATGCTAATTTCCTGTTGCGTGTCAGCGGGATGTCCATGAAAGACATCGGTATTATGGATGGGGATTTACTTGCTGTTCATAAAACACAGGATGTTCATAACGGCCAAATCATCGTGGCGCGAATTGAAGATGAAGTAACAGTAAAACGTTTTAGACAAATAGGAAACAGAATTGAACTGATTGCTGAAAATCCGGAATTCGAGCCTATCGTTGTGGATTTAAGTGAGCAGAGTTTTACCATTGAAGGATTGGCAGTTGGTATTATTCGTAACGGGGATTGGATCTGATTGTAAAAGCGGATAATTGCACTTTGCCATTCTGGGGCGGTCATTTTTCGTAGTACCCGTTCAATAAAAGTTTTACGGGAGTTTGAAAATAAATGTGTTTATCGGCCATGACCGCCTCAATCAAACTTAAGGCTATTTTGCCTTATTTCTTTTTATTCTCTTCAGTCTTGTGATTATGCTGACATGTATCGCGTTCTGTACAGGAATCGATTTCATGGCAAGGGGAACACAAACCGTGGACTTCAATCACGCTGTGTCGTAAATGAAACCCTACGCCTTGAGCTAACTGCTGAATAGCGGATTCAATATCCTTGGCATCCCGCTCGGTAACGGAACCACAATTCTCACAGATAAACATGGCTGACGTATGGCTGGGTTCCTCAAAATGATGGCAAATCACATAACTATTTGTGGATTCTATTTTGTGGACAAAACCTTGTTCAAGCAAAAATTCCAGCCCACGATAGACCGTTGGCGGTTTTGCCTGTGGCTCGACTTCACGTAGCAGATCCAATAAATCATAGGCGCTGATTGCGCCTGGCTGCGTTGAGATTAAACGCAGAATTTCAAGGCGTTGAGGTGTTAAACGCACTCCTCGTGATAGGCAGATTGTCTTAGCCTGTGTCAGTAATTTTTTTGGATTGATAGTTTTCATTACACCTTTCACACCCAGCATGATGCCAATAGTTGTAATATTATCATGTTTTTCAGTCTGGAAGTGGAATCCAGGCAGACGGCTACGGCGCTGATGGTTAAACGCGTCAGTGAAAAGGTGACTAACTATTCTGCTGTTACGCAATACTTTGTTTACTGGAGAATGGCTATTCAGGATAAAAATAAAAATTAATCGGTAGATAAGAACGATAGAATATGCTGAAAACAAAATTTTAATTCTTTGGCGGTAGAAAAAAGCATGTATGGTGGTAATAGCAGCTTCTTTTAAAAGCCGCTATTTTGTAAGGGGAATTAACGCAATTGTTATTTAGTGAAGATGTCTTTAAAGGGATTCCAGCCATCATCGCCTTTTATTTCTTTTAAATAATAGGCATAGTTCGCTGTAAAACCCCACATAATATATGTTAGCGGCATTGTTCCATATATTAGGGTTTCAGATATTGATGTAACGCCTATAGCTAATAAAATGGAAAAAATGAATAAGCTCAAACCTTTTTTCCATAATCCTATAGCTAAGAAATAAAAAATGCCAAAGATAAAGGCAAGCCAATTTATATTTATCAGAATTCGTTTTTTTTGCGGTATGTTTTTTATACCTACCTTAAATTCTTTCGACGCAGGGCTACTATATTGTTCAAAAAATTTAAAGCGCTCTTGCCATTTTTCAGGATATTTAGATACGTCCATTGAGTTCCCTTGTTTATTCTCATGATATTCTATTAAGTTCAATAACTATCTTTTTTTAAAACAGTCATAAACGGTAATTTCTATTTTTGGATGTTATTTGTGAAAGATTTATTTTTTCTTTATGGTAACAAATAATCTTCCCTGTGTATTAAAGATGCTAATGTTAAAGCACAAGATTAATCAATATCAATACTGTTTTCATATACAGTATTTTGCGTGTGATTAATTGCATTGTTGATATTTTCTTTTCGTTATTAGTTGTTTTAAGTGAGATTTAGTGGTTTCATATTTACGTATATAAAACCATATAACTATGCGAACCTCTGGTAATATCTTATAGATTGTACTTTTTTTAATAACATTTAATCGCTGTGCGGCTAAATCTAATAAAATCATACCTACGATTAATTGTCAGGATTGAAACATTATTCCCTTCTGAAATTATCGCGTCTAATGCAATGAACAGTGCTTCAATCTTACGCCTTTTCAGTGTATTTGGCATTGGTGTGGAAAAGATAGCTTGTAATGTTCTCTTATGTCTGGCGTTTAATGTATTTATTCAAATTGATTTCCATTATTTGAGTTTTCCGTCTCCAAGTTACAAGAGTGATATGATATTTTGATATCAAATAAAGTGAGCAAATAATTGATAATTATCTCTTTTACCTTCTTCAAATCTTCTACTAAGAACGACAATCGTTGCTTTTAGTTCGTATGGATTCCTGTCTGCGCTCTGGAGCTTCTCTGTGCTATAGTAGACCATAAATTTCCCCCTATTCTCTGTATCAGCTTCCTTATAAATGAGGGAACGACAAGAGATTCAGAGAATGAAAATATCGCCTTGAAAGTACAAAAATGCAGCAAAATAAAAAAATTGAGAATACTGATACAACTAAAAATGTGAGCAAAAAAGAGGCTGAATTCCCTCTCAACCGCTTCTCCGTTGCCCCCATGTTAGATTGGACTGATCGTCATTGCCGTTACTTCCATCGTCTGTTGAGTAAGGAAGCATTGCTTTACACAGAGATGGTGACAACTGGCGCCATTATTCATGGTAAAGGGAATTATCTGGCTTATAGCGAACAGGAGCATCCGCTGGCATTGCAATTGGGCGGCAGTGAACCCCAGGCGTTGGCGCAGTGTGCCAAGATCGCGCAGGAGCGGGGTTACGATGAAATCAATTTGAACGTTGGTTGTCCTTCTGATCGTGTGCAAAATGGCCGCTTTGGTGCTTGCTTGATGGGGGAAGCCAAGTTGGTGGCAGACGGCGTTAAGGCTATGCAGGATGTTGTGGATATTCCTGTCACGGTTAAAACCCGTATTGGCATTGATGAACAGGACAGTTACGAATTCTTGTGTGATTTCATTGATACGGTCGTGAAAAACAGTGATTGCGATAATTTCATTATCCATGCCCGCAAGGCGTGGCTATCTGGTCTGAGTCCAAAGGAAAACCGTGAAATTCCACCCTTGGATTATCCACGGGTCTATCAATTGAAAAAAGATTTCCCACAATTGACGCTTTCCATTAACGGCGGCATTAAATCACTGGAAGAAGCAAAGCAGCATTTACAGTATGTGGATGGCGTGATGATTGGGCGGGAAGCCTACCAAAATCCATCTATTCTGGCGCATGTTGATCGTGAGTTGTTTAATGAAGCGGCATCGGTGGTGAACACCATTGATTCGATTAAGGCGCTTTATCCTTATATCGAACAGGAATTGTCAAAAGGCACTTATCTGGGGCATATCACCCGCCATATCTTGGGCATTTTTCAGGGAATACCCGGTGCGCGTCAGTGGCGCCGTCACTTGAGTGAGAATGCCCATAAGACCGGCGCTGATATTATGGTGGTGGAAAAAGCACTGGAGATGGTGACAGAGCGGATGTGATCCGCTCTGTCATTTTTGTGGGTGGAATTAAGGAATCAGAAGGCTGGAGCCGTGGGTGGCGCGGCTTTCCAGTGTGCGATGCGCCTTTGCAGCTTCACTTAATGGAAACTTCTGGTTCTCTGCCACATCGACATTGATTTTGCCACTGGCAATTAAATCAAACAGCGTCTTGCTGGCTTCATTTAACTCTTCACGGGTAGTGATATAGCCATTAATTGCAGGACGAGTGACAAACAGAGAACCTTTCTGATTGAGAATGCCTAAATCTACCCCAGTCACTGGTCCAGAAGCATTGCCAAAACTGACCATCAAACCTTGTCGTTTCAGGCAATCCAGCGAATTGAGCCATGTCGCCTTACCGACGGAATCATAAACTACGCCAACTTTTTCTCCGCCAGTAATTTCGGTGACGCGCTCGACAATATTTTCACGGTTGTAATTGATGGTTTGCCACGCACCCGCCGCTTTGGCAAGGGCTGCTTTTTCATCGGAGCCAACAGTCCCAATCAATTTTGCGCCCAATGCTTTTGCCCACTGGCAGGCAATTAATCCGACACCACCCGCTGCCGCATGGAACAGAAAAGTTTCTCCCGTTTGAATTTTATGCGTTTTATGGAACAGATAATAAACGGTTAAACCTTTTAAAAGTGATGCAGCAGCCTGTTCGAATGAGATTGCGTCCGGTAGTACAGCTAATTTGCTTTCAAGCACATTATGTACTTCACTATAAGCACCAAGGGTAGCTTGAGCATAAGCCACACGATCACCGACTTTAATGGATGTCACGCCAGAGCCAATCTTGGTCACAATACCTGCGGCTTCGGTTCCGAGGCCACTGGGCAGATTTGCTGTTGGATATAGTCCACTGCGCATATAGGTATCAATATAATTAATCCCGATAGCCTTATTCTGAACCTGTACCTCATCAGGAGCAGGGTCGGTAGGGGTAAATTCGCAATATTGGATCACCTCAGGGTTGCCTGACGTGGAAAACTCGATGTGTTTTGCCATGAATCAGCCTCTCATTATTTTAGAATTTTAGAAATATTGGGAAAAGCTTCGCACGTTTGAAATGAAATCGCTGCAAACGGCGTTGATGTATTCGAAATCATTACAGACTATATATATTTACTTAGTGTTTTGAAGTTTGTCCATGATTATTATTTTTATATAAATATCAAATAATTAATTAATGATTCAACTGTATGTCGTTACAGTGTTTATTGACGTTTTACCCCTCTTGCAGCACACTGTATATAAACAATTGTATAAATACCTTTAGCGAGATCATGGCTGCCGAACTAAACAAGCTCAGTGACAAAAAACTTAGAACCCTGCACGGAAAAGAAAGGGGCAATATTGAATTTTTTGCCGATGGCGCTGGATTGAGCGCCAAAGCATCTAAAGTTGGTGGCATTAGTTGGGTCTTTACCTACCGACTTGATGGCAAAAAGTTAAACCGCCTTACCATTGGGCGCTACCCTGATGTGAGTCTCAAACAGGCTCGTGAAACGAGGGATAAATGTCGTAGTTGGTTAGCATCTGGTAAAGATCCAAAGCTGCAATTTAACTTAGCGATGCAGGAATCATTAAAACCAGTCACTGTAAAAGATGCTATCGAATATTGGATAGAACACTACGGCAGAGACAATCGAGTGAATATTGATACCCTCATTCTTCAATTAGAAAAACATATTTATCCTTATATTGGTGAAATGGCATTGTCTGACTGTGAAACAATATATTGGCTGCAATGCTTTGATAGAATGAAAAAGAAAGCTCCTGTGGCTTCTGGTTCTGTATTTCAACTGTGCAAGCAAGCTCTAAAATTTTGCCGGGTAAGAAGGTATGCAGTTAGCCATGTGTTGGATGATTTAACTATTCAGGATGTTGGAAAAAAACAAAATAAAGGTCAGCGGTATTTAGAAGATAATGAACTTGGTCAATTATGGGAGTCCATAAATGCAGGTGTTTACCTACCTTATTATAATAATTTATTGAAAATTTTGGTTGTATTTGGTTGTCGGACACGAGAGATCAGGTTATCGAAATGTTCAGAATGGAATTTTAATTCTATGTTATGGACTGTTCCAAAAGAAAATAGCAAGACAGGTGATAAAATTATTCGTCCAATACCGGAATGCATGAAGCCATTTTTAGTTAATATTATTCACCAAAACCATAAAAGTGGTTACCTCTTAGGGGAAGTTAAAAAACTTGAAGCAGTCGCACAATATGGCAGAAAAATATGGAAAAAATTAGAGCATGACGAGGAATGGTCTTTGCATGATTTAAGGCGAACGTTTGCAACTAAATTAAATGACATAGGCATAGCACCTCATGTAGTTGAGCAACTGTTAGGCCATGCACTGCCGGGCATCATGGCTATATATAACAAGAGCCAATACCTACCAGAGAAGCTGGATGCTTTAAACAAGTGGTGTGAGCGACTGGATGTATTAGCGGGCAATTATGAGAATGTGGTTATATTAAAAGCAGCTCAGTAATGGGTATTTGATTTGATGATAAGCAGGGCAATTGTAATATATACGTAACAAAGTTGCTTTCTTCTGTAATGATTCCTTTTAAGTAAAATACCCTCACAAAAGCAATTAAACAGTGAGGGTAACATGACTATCCAATACAGCATTCCTACACCTGAAGAACGCCGTGCTATTCTTTCCGAGTATGGCGAACCTTATGATCGTCTGATACGTGAAAAGGAACGTCAGTACATCACCTCTATTTCCAGAACGTCAGCATGGAAACTGGAAAATCAAGGCCGTTTCCCTGCCCGTAAGCCATTAGGCCGCAATTCTTGTGCTTGGCTACTTAGTGACCTGCTCCATTGGGTACGCAATCCGCCCACAGTAGAAAATATAAATAACCCGTATAGCCGCAAAGCCACTAATTAAATAATAGCGTGATGGAAAAATTAACTGCCTTAATTGGCAGCGGCCTAACTCACTCTAAAAATAGTCTGATTTTTTGGGATAAAGGGATGTGATGGCGGCTATTAACTATAAGGACTCCTTTTGTTTAAGGAGTCACCAATTTGAGATAATTTCTTCTTTGAGAGGATTAATCAATAACTGGGTTTATTTCTGGGCGGTTCAGCCTTTGGGTTCAATTCCCCGTGATTGTAATTCCTTACGGGCTAGATCCTTAAACCAGTTTCCCAGACTCATGCCTTCATTTTTGGCTAATTCTGATAATTGTTTCTTAAATTCAGGCTGCATACGTATTTGGAAAGCCGGAGCTTTGCCTTCACCCTTAGGGCTTTTATCTCTTTTGACTGTTGACATGTGTGTACCTATCAGAATAGTATTATATACATTAGGTACACACCTTACCACGGTAGAGCCTAATAGAACAACGCCCCACAGTGATCGCAACACATGTAGGGCGTTTAACCACAACATTATCGGAGCTAATGCTATGGCTGATACACAGTCTAACCAAACTCGCCTTAAATTTACATTTTTAATTGCATCCGGCACTCAGCGGCTGGCTGATATGTCCCCCTTGATCTTCGTATTACGTCAGGGGGCATACCATGAGTAATAAACCTATCTCACTAAAACAGGCGCTATATCGTGCAGGTTTGGGTATTTCACTTTTCACGTTCATTACCAAAAAAGCCAAAGGTGAATGCGAAATCAATTTAAATAATCTGATTGCATTGGCGCACAGCATTCATCAGGAAGTTCACCGAGCCCTGTTGAAACATGCTCCGCAGCCACCGATGAATAAATTATTAAATTGCATTATATACAGAAAATCTGACCCATTAGGTCAGGCTTCATTTCGTGCGGGATTATGTACCTCTTTATATGAGATCATTCTTGAACAGGCCAGCCAGCACTGTTCCGAAGAATTACATGATTTGCTTTCACTGGCCTGTGATATCAATCAGGAAGTTTACTATTCGCTTTATGCGGCTGTTAATGGCGAGGACGAGTGATCATGAGTCAGGGAAATAATAATCAGAAAAGCCGTCCGTTAGATGTTATTCGTGCGGTGAAGCAATCCGCCACCAATCACTGGCAACTTTTGTTGCCCGCCTGTGGTATCGACGTTCCGTTAAAGGGTAAGCATGGTGCTTGTCCGATATGCGGCGGCACTGACCGCTTTCACTTTATTGATGATCACAATAACGGTGACTGGCATTGTCGCCAGTGTGACCAGCCGAATCACGGTGACGGGTTGGATTTAGTAGCGAGAAACAAAGGGATCACGGTCTTTGCAGCGGCTAAGCTGGTAGCTGATGTGCTGGCAATGCCTTTGCCCGAACCCAAAACCAAAACCGTCAAAGAACAACCGCGAGCAGCTAAGCCGATTGCTGAACGCATTGTGGCACTGGTCGCCACCGCTGTTACGGGTAAATCTCAATATCTGGTGAAAAAGGGGCTGCAATGCCCCAATCAACGGTTATTGAAAGATGGTTCGTTATTGCTGGTGGTTCAGACGCTGGACGGCACAATTACTGGGGCACAAACCATTAAGCCGAACGGTGAAAAGCGCCTTGTTGCAGGTACTCAGAAAAAAGGCAGTTTTATCCCCTTATCTGAGATAACCGTAACGCCCGATACATTCATCATTACTGAGGGTTACGCAACGGCGTTAACCGTCAGCCAATTACATGAAGGCGTGGTATTGGCAGCCATTGATGAGGGTAATTTACTGGCGGTTGCTGAACAGGTTAGGGAACGGTGGTCAGACGCGAAAATTATTCTTGCCGCTGACAATGACTGGCACGTGCAAGGAGAACGGGATAAAAACAGCAAACTAAAAAAGAACGTTGGCAAGATTGCCGCTGAAAAAGCCGCTCAATCTGTTGATGGATGGGTCACGTTACCGCCAACGGAAGATAAAGCCGATTGGGATGATTACCGCCAGCGTTACGGTATCAAGGCAGCAAAGCAAACATTTAGTGAAGGTTTGTATCGGGTTGGGAAAAAAGTGTCAGTGTCAAAGTCAGTTGTGATTAATTTAGATGAACCCCGTGAAAAAGAACGAGATCTATTAAAGCCACATGTTGATACACGAAAGAACGGTATTTATTGGGTTGAACCCAAGGAGCAAAACGGTGAAATCATTGAAATTGAAAAATGGCTGAGTGATTACATGGAAGTGGTCGGTATTGGCAGTGATGGCGGAGAAGGTTATCTCATTATTAAGTTATCTCAGGAAGGCACAGGCAAACATACCTTTGAGGCCATGCCCCGCCGTGAAATTGGTATGCCTATGGGCTGGGCGCGACTGCGTTCACGGGGGATTAATATCACAACCAAAAACAGTTTATTACCGATTTTAGCCGATCACTTACAGCGCAGCGGAGACCGCCGCAAGTGGGAAGTCACACAGACGGCAGGCTGGCATTGTGGGGCATATGTCATGCCGGATGGTGAAATCATCGGTCAGCCTTATATGCCTGTGGCGTTTTGTGGTGGCACATCAGCTATTGCAGGTTATGTCGTCAGGGGGACAGCCGAAGACTGGACAACCAACGTTGCTTTATTAATGACAGGTAATCGTTCAATGATGCTGGGGGTGCTGGTGGGGTTAGCTGCGCCGCTGAACTCGCTAACAGGTGGTAACTGTTTTGGCGTGCACTTATTCGCTCAGTCCTCAGCAGGTAAAACAACCACCGTTGAGGCAGCCAGTAGCTTATACGGTGATCCCGAAGAACTTAAACTATCGTGGCATGGCACCCATCACGGCTTAAATAATGAAGCGGCAGCCCGAAATGATGGTTTCTTACCCATTGATGAAATAGGGCAAAGTGCCAATCCGAAAGAAGTCGCTAACAGTGCCTACAGTTTGTTTAACGGCGTTGGAAAAATTCAGGGGAAACGGGAAGGTGGAAACCGTGCCGTTATTCGCTGGAAGATAGCCGCCCTTTCGACGGGTGAGGAAGATTTAGAAACCTTCCTGATAAAAGGCGGGATCACGCCAAAGGCAGGGCAGTTAGTCAGGTTGTTAAGTATACCCTTTGTCGATACTGAGTTTTTCAATGGTTATGAGGACGGAGATGCACACGCAAGGGCAATCAAGCGTGAATCAAAACGCTACTGTGGGGCGGTGGGTCGGGCGTGGATCTTGTGGCTGTCTGAAAATCAGGAACGGGCAATAGAAACCGTGACCTGTAAAGAAAAAGAGTGGCTTGATAGCCTGCCAGAAGAAGCCTCGGCACAAGTAAAACGCGTTGCTGTGCGTTTTGCTTTACTGGATGCCGCCGGAGAACTGGCGACACATATCACAGGCTGGAGCAAGGAAGATTGCCACACTGCGATAAAGCAAAGTTTTGATGACTGGTTAGAAGATTTTGGTATCGGGAACCGTGAAAAATATCAGGTTGTCACCCGTGCCCGTGATTTTATCCAGAAATACGGTCTATCGCGTTTTCAGCCTTATACCTATGGAAAACTGAATGGGAATATAGACACCGCTAACGCCATGAGAATCAACAATCTCGCGGGCTATCTGGTACATAATCGCCGTGGTGATGGACAGGTGGAATATCACATTATCCCCAGTGTATTTGAAGAAGAAATCTTGCAGGGATTACAGAAGAAATCAGGCTTTGAGGCTCTGGAAGAAGCCGGAATGTTGATTAAAATGGAGAAAGATCGCTTTATCAGTAAAACCATTTCAGTGAATGGCACTCAGGGGCGGTTTGTGGTTTTGATTTTCAAGGATGAAGATTGAGGATCATGTAAGATGAAAAACATTGGGATAACGGGGTAACGGGATAAAAAACATTTAATCATCTATAATCAGTAAGTTATGTTTTTTTGAATTATCCCGTATTATCCCATTGCATCCCGTAATGTGATGTGAAGATAGATAAAGTAGTATTGTGACAATTAGGTTATCCTGAACAAGTTTTTCTTTGGCAGGCTATAATTAATTGAATTTTAAAGAATTAAAAATAGCACTACTGTGCTACGGGATAAGCGGGATAAGCGGGATAAAATGGGGTGCGTTAACTGGTTGAAATAACTATAAAAATAGTTATATATCCCGTTATCCCGTGAAAAACCATGTAGTTATATAGAAATGGTTAATAATAATATGGAAGTGTAATAAGGTTACAAACAGGTGAGCGGCTCAGGTCATATAACAGACCTAATTAGCAATATTATTAATGCCATAAAATCTATTTTTTCGTAAATAATATAGTGGTGAAAAATGTACTATCGTGATGAATCTGGAGTTTTACTTTTAGATAAAAAAGATAAGCTGCGTTATTATAGTCAGCAGGAAATTTTTATTGAAAACAAAATGACTGCCCTTGATGTTTATAATAAAATGACAAAGAGTATACCATTATGGTTGCGTATGTCTTTTTCGATAAGAGATAAAATTTCAAGTCTTGCTGGTGTACAAAAAATCCATGGGTTCTCTGGTGAGAATTTAAATGAAAAACTCCGCAATGGAAACAATGTGGACTTTTTTAGGGTTGTACGTATCAGTGATGATGAAATGTGTCTGTTGTCAAAAGATATACATTTGACGGTGTTGATATCTCTGAATATTTTCTCTGATGATAATCATAAAGTCGGTTGTACATCCACCGTGACGGCATCTGTTATAACGCATAATTTTTTTGGGAAAATATATATGATCCCGGTATCTCTCACTCACGGTAGTATTGTGAGGGGTATGCTATCTAAAGTTGGTCATGTATTAAATGACTAAAAATGATCCTGAACGGGATGTATGAAAGCTACGGGAATTTGATCTGGCTGGAGTGTATGTTTGTGCCTTGATTGAATATATAGAGATAATAATATTTATTAAATAAAAATATATTAGCAACTATTATAAAAGTGTAAAGGGAATGAGAATGGAAGGTGTCAATAAGAAAAAACAGCTATATGAATTACTAATAACCGTGATTTTATGGGGGGTTGCTTTAACGAGTTTCTCTTATGGGTATATGTGGTTGGCATTTGGTATAGTTTATTTTGGTAGCATTTTAAGCATTTTTCCAGAGTGGCAGGGTATAAAAAATATATTACGGAAATACTTTTTAAAACTCTATCAGTTAATTATTTTATCTGTGTCTTACATTATTAGTGTCAAATATTTGAATTATAGATTTGATATTGAAAATGATTATCTGACACATTCGCCTTGGATAGTAAGCATAATATTTTCAGCTGTTTTATTGTTTATCCTTCTTGGTGTGTGGGTTGTTATATCTTCTCTAATTCATCTATTAATTGCAATTCTGTCCATTTTTTTACCAAAAAATTGGATTGATAAAATCAATAATACTGAGGTAATAAAATTATCTAATAAATCTATGAATATTTTACTTATAGTATTACCTTTCTATTTTTTATTTGCTTATATTGGTGAGCCGTTAATTAAGGTCGCTCTTAGAATGGATGCCTATGCTGCATCTGATTGTGGAGAAACAAAGCCAAATACAGCGTATTTAAGGAAAAATGATAAAGAATGTTATGTGTTTTCTCCATGGCTTAGCCTTGAAGAGCCGAGCGTTAAACCAAGTATAAAAGGTAAATGATTGTAAATTATTTGTCCTCATGTTTCCGTTTGTTTAGCCCTCATATTTTGAGGGCTTTTTTATTGTTTTTCATGTTGTTAAATATATTTCCCTGAAAAACAACTGATTTTAAAACACCATGAAAAAACTTCTCGAATTACGCCAGTGAAAAGACGATTTAACCCATCAAATGCGCTCTTTGCTTACCAAAGCAGAAAATGAAAAGCGCTCCCTGTCCGCCGATGAAGCCAAACAGTTCGACGAGCTGCGCAATCAGTCTGATGCGCTCAATGCAGAAATTGCCCGTTATGAGGCGCTGTCTGATGAAGAACGCAATCAGGCCAAGATCCAGCCTGCCAGTGAAAAACTCAATAACGACGAGCTGCGCCACTATATTTTGACCGGAGAAACTCGTTCCCTGTCTACAGGCGTTCCTTCAGACGGCGGCTATACCGTTATCCCCGAACTGAATAAGCAGATCATGCAGCAACTTACCTGTGAGTCAGTCATGCGCCAAATCTGTACTATCAAGACCACACGCAGTAACGAATATAAGCAGCTTGTTTCGGTTGGTGGCGCAGCAGTGGCACACGGGGAAGAAGGTAAGTCACGCGGCGAGACAACCACTCCGAAAATGGAAGAAGTCAGTATTAAGTTGTTCCCTGTCTACGCTTATCCCAAGACCACCCAAGAGATTATCGATTTTAGCGATGTGGATATCTTAGGCTGGCTGACCTCAGAGATTGCTGATACCTTCGTCGATACCGAAGAAACGGATCTTGTCAGCGGTGACGGCAGCAAAAAAGCCAAAGGTTTTCTGGCTTATCCCCGCGATACGAAAAGCGACAAGGTGCGTGATTTTGGTACGCTGCAAAAACTGGAAGTTACCACGCTTGAGGCCGATAGCCTGATTGATCTTAAGTTCCTGCTTAAGAATAAATACCGCAAGAATGCGGTGTGGGTGATGAACTCCACGACTGCCGCTAAGGTGCAAAAGCTGAAAAACGGTAATGGGGATTATATCTGGCGTGAACGTTTACAAGCCGGTGATCCCGATATGTTACTGGGCTTGTCTGTCCATTACCTCGAATTTATGCCGGATGGCGTGATTGGTCTGGGTGACTTCAAGCGCGGCTATTTCATTGTTGACCATGAGACAGGCACCCGTACCCGTCCTGATAATATCACCGAGCCGGGATTTTATAAGGTGTGTACCGATAAATATCTGGGCGGCGGTCTGGTGGACTCCAACGCCATCAAGGTGCTGGAAGTGAAAGCAGCCAGTAAAT
>NZ_JAQRFO010000050.1:0-31478 GCF_028598775.1 Xenorhabdus aichiensis | reverse complement strand
ACGACAAACCCAGATGTAGCAAGGCTTTCAGTGGATTGTGCAGAGGGTGCATAACTGAGAGGGGAAAAAAGATTTATAGGGGGGTATCTCTGGCAGGTAAATAAAAGCCAGATAAATCAAAAGACGTAAAGTAAGGTATCAGGCTGATTTGGTGCTACCAGAAATTTAAGCGATGTAATCTTCTGGTTTACTTTAAAAACAGAGATTAATCACAAATTCATTGCTGCTCTTTCACTCAAGCTGGAATAGATAAATATTCCTGTTGTATTCTGCTTCATTTATTCGGTATTTTTCGGAAGTCAGATCACAGGAGACAAGATGTCGCATATTATTTACTTGTCACTCAAAGGCAAGAAACAGGGGTTAATTTCAGCCGGGTGCTCAACGCCTGAATCTATCGGAAACCGCTATCAGGCAGGTCGGGAAGACGAAATACAGATATTGAGTATCAGCCATTCAGTGAGCCGCGACCAGAACGCGCATCATCACCCAGTTAGCTTTACCAAGCCTATTGATAAATCCTCGCCGCTCTTAGCAATGGCAATTGACGGTAATGAATTGTTAGAGGCCGTTTTTTTGTGTTACCGAACCAGTCAATTGGGGCAATTAGAAGCCTTTTATGAAATCAAACTGACAGGAGCAACCATTGTTGATTTTACCTGTCATTATCCTCATTCGATAGACAGTAATGACCAGATACCGTATGAAACGGTGCAGATTGATTATAAGTCTATTTCATGTAGGCATCTTACCGCGGGCACATCGGGTTATAGCATTACGCAATTATCCGGGCGTGAAGAAGGCAGGCCACTATTGTCTGGGTTCTCGAATGTTAAGCCACTTAAGAAGCCGCTGGTTGAAGAGACTCCGGTAAAACCCGCTAAACATCATGCTCGTTATCGTTGTGTGGATGATGACGGCAATCTTTTAACCGAACGCAAGTATCGGGTTTGCCTGCCGGATGGTCAGATAAAAGAAGGAAAGACTGATAAACAAGGTTATACCCAATGGCATCTCACTGATGACAAAAAGAAACTTGAATTTCATATTTTAAAGGATTAATGCCATGCCAACTTATACCGTTTACACTAAAATTGAATCGAATGTGCCTGCTGAAAAGTTACTTTATGATTTGATTATTTATCGTCAGGATGCAGCAGGAAATCATCATGTATTGCTTGATGTTGCACAGGCACAATTATAGAGCAATTATGAAACTGAAAAGCATATCACGCAGGAAATAGACGATGATCTTTCTGTGACGTATATTATGCAGATTATGCTTTATCGTAAGCATGGTTCAAATACAATTCAGGCATTGCAAGCTCCGTTTAAAAAAATGTATACACTTGGGGAACTCGTCGCAGGTAAAGCCTATTCGGATAAAAAACGGGAAAATGCCTGTTATTTTGAAAGTACGATTGAAACAAAACCGGTCAGCGAAGGTGATAATACGGTTGAATTAAAAATTACTATTCCTGAAAGGATGTTTATTGCTGAAGAATATCCAATTGGTCATCCTGACGACCCATTTGAAAAAAGTAAAATTGAATCTGAAATTCAGGGCAGACTTTCTAAAACAACCGTTCCCGATCAGGGCGGTGCAAGTTTATGTGGTCCTGCGGCATTTTTTTATTGTTTACAAATGGACAGACCAGATATTTATGAGCAAGCTGCCCGTGAGTTATGGGAACATGGAAAAACCAAAATTGGTCAATTAGAAATCAAACCGGGTGACGGCTGCCGACATCCTAAAGGTTCATTTTATAATCAGTACGGTGCAAGAATATCTGGGTTAGACTGGTTGACATTAGCGAGTTTAAGAGATTCAGAAAATATCATTTTTAATTATGATGAAGTTGATGATCAGGTTGCTGGTATTACAATGTGGGAAATGTTAACAGAATGGTTTGAAGAGGCTGGTTATGAAAAAGTTTTTAGTAATGTCGGATTATATCATTGCAATATGAATGATTTAATGGCTCTTAATGATTACGCATCGCAAGGATATAAAGTAATTACATTGATATCTGACACTATGTTAGGAAGGGGACGAAATAATGGTGTTAAATATAAAAGTCATTGGATTGTATGGAATGGAGTAGTAAAAGAAAATAAACAACAAGTTGAACTTGAATTATTTTCATGGGGTGATACATATCAACAAATAAAAAGCAATACTACAATGGATTCCTTTTTGAATCAATTATTCGGAGGAGTGGTTTTTAAACCACTAAAATAAAATGAATAAACATTTAATGATAATGGCTGTTTTTTTTCTCACTGCCTGTGGTAGTTCCGTTTCATTTTCACCTAAAGAAAACGAACTACCTGATGCTAAAGTAGGTGAGTCGTATTATAGCACTATAAATATAGAGGGTGGACGTGTTATAGGGATGCTAGCTGGTAATAGTGTAAAACCGGATGATTTAGGACTACATGCCCAACATTGTGAATTACCTAAAGAGGTAATAACAAAAAACACCATATCAACAAAGGATAATAACTGCATCATAATAATTGGTATTCCTGCCAAGGCAGGAACGGCAACAGTTAATATACATGGAGCTATCTATGGTAATATGTTTAAAAGCTCCGAGGAATTTAATAAAATCTACACTATAAAAGTAAAAAATAAATAGCCATTAGCAAAATGGCGATTTAAGTCGCCATTTTTATATTTTTGTATGCTAGCTCAACATAATCAGGATTCTTTCTTATTATTTTTCATAGTGTTAAAAAGTTATTTATTGAAAGATAACTATTCCGAAAAAACACCATGAAAAAACCTCTCGAATTACGCCAACAGAAAGCCGATTTAACCAACCAGATGCGCTCGCTGCTTACCAAAGCCGAAAGCGAAAAGCGCTCACTGACTACCGATGAAGCGAAACAGTTCGACAAGCTACGTAATCAGTCCGATGCGCTCAATGTCGAAATTGCCCGTTATGAAGCCCTATCTGATGAAGAACGCAGTCAGGCGGGTAAAACCCAGCCGACCAGTAAAACACTCAGCAATGATGAACTGCGCCACTACGTTCTGACCGGAGAAAACCGTTCCTTGTCTAACCACCGCCAATATCATTCTCTATAACGGGGCTAACACCAGAGGAACCGCTTTTGACATTGTGGCGGTTATCCCTGATGCGAAACACACCAGCCTAGAGCTGCTTTGTAAAGGAGGCATATTCTGATGAGCCAGATTGAAATCCCCTTAAACGAAATCAAACAGCATTGCCGGCTGGATGAGGATGGTGCCCTTGATGATGCCTTGTTAATGGGTTATGCCGAAGCCGCGCTGGAAGTCTGCCAGCAACATATCGGCAAACGGTTTGATAACGGATTGGCTTTTACCCCTGCTATTAAGGTGGGCTGTCTGCTTTATATCGGTTTGCTGTATGAGAATCGAGAGATGGCAACGGATGCTGATCTTAAAGAGGTGCCTTTCACCATTAAATCATTGTGGTCTGTCTATCGTGATGTGGGAGTTTACTGATGCCGTGGCAACCTTTAAAGCGCTGTAGCTATCCTAATTGCCGTGAGCGTGTGAAGTCAGATCGCTGTGAACAACATCAACGCGAGTCCAGACGGCAACAGGACAAACAACGGGGAACCCGAACCCAACGAGGTTACAGTAACCAATGGGGACGCTATCGGCTGCAATACCTGAAAGCGAATCCGTTATGTGTCCACTGCCTACAGCAAGATATCTATGCCTCTGCAACGATTGTGGATCACATTATCCCGATACAGGGTGAAGCTGATGTGTTGTTCTGGCCTGAATCCAATCATCAATCGTTATGCCCGCCCTGCCATAACCGCAAGACCGTACAGACAGATCCTATCACCAAAGCGAAGCGCAAACAGGGTATCTATCAGGAACGGGAAACAGAAGCGGCAAAGCGTTGCGGTTGGTTAGTCGCAGAATAATAACAAATGAAATAGTGGGTGGGGGTATCAAAAATGACAAACGCGCTTCTCAGCGGAACCGACCCCTCCTTAAATTTTTACGCACGGCAATTTTTTTGAAAATAAATCACAAGGAACAGAGAACATTATGGCAAGAGCACCCAAACCGCCCACTTATTTAAACGATATCGCCGCCAGTCAATGGAAAGCCAAAGGCAAAATCTTAAGTGAGCGGGAAGACCTGAACGCCGCCGACTGGAACAATTTAGAACTGTACTGCGTCAACTACGCCATTTATCGAAAAGCGGTGGCAGACCTTGATATCCGAGGCTTTAGTATCGTGAACAGTCAGGGCAGTGAAAGCCGTAATCCGTCATTGAGTGCCAAAGCCGACGCTGAAAAAATCATGATAAAAATGTCTTCATTACTGGGTTTTGATCCGGTATCACGGCGGAAAAATCCGGTGGAAACAGAGGAAGAGGACGAGCTAGACCGACTATGAACGCATGGGAGCAGTACGCTTTTGATATCGAAAACGGCACAATTCCGGCCTGTAAACGGGTAAAACAGGCGGTGAATCGCTATTTTAACGACCTGAATAACCCACTTTATGTGTTTGATTCGGAGGTGGTAGCGCGGTTTATTGCGTTCTCTCGTCACTGTCCTCACGTCAAGGGGCACTTGCGTGGTAAGCCTATCATTCTCGAACCGTGGCAGCAATTCGCATTTGCCAATCTATTTGGTTTCAAAGTTAAGGCGACCGGACGCCGAAAATATCGCAACGTTTATATTCAGGTTCCGCGCAAAAATGCCAAATCCACCGTTGCCGCGATACTGGTAAATTGGTTTCTGGTGATGGAGAACGGTCAGCAAGATATCTACACCGCCGCCGTGAGTCGCGATCAGGCGCGTATTGTATTTGATGATGCCCGCCAGATGTGCCTGTTATCAAAACCGCTCAAAAAACGGGTAGCTATCCAACAGCACAAAGTGACTTATGCAAAGAGCAACAGCCTGCTAAAACCACTGGCAGCCAAAGCCGCTACGATTGAGGGCACTAACCCCAGTCTGGCAATTGTCGATGAGTACCATTTACACCCAGATAACGCCGTTTACTCTGCTCTTGAGCTGGGAATGGGTGCACGTCCCGAAGGTATCCTGTTTACCATTACCACGGCAGGCAGTAATGTTATTTCAGCCTGTAAGCAGCACTATGATTATTGCTGTCAGATTCTGGATGGCGAAGAGCAAAACGAATCCCTGTTTGCCCTGATCTACGAACTGGACGACGAGAAAGAAATTGATGATGAAACGCTCTGGATAAAGGCAAATCCCAATCTGGATGTATCGGTAGACAGCGCCTCACTGCATGACACCATTCAGAAAGCGCGGGGTATTCCGTCACAGTGGATAGAAATGCTAACTAAGCGCTTTAATATCTGGTGTCAGGGTGAAACACCGTGGATGGGGGAAGGGGCATGGAAAGCCTGCCAACTAGACTATGACGTAAACAACCTCAAAGGATTGGAGTGTTACACCGGGTTGGATTTATCCTCAACAGGCGATATCACCAGTATTTGCTACACGTTCCCGGTGGATAACGAACTGTTATTACTGACCCGCCACTATTTACCCGAAGCCCAGCTACAGAACCCAGCAAATAAGAATCGGGCAATCTATCGTCAGTGGGCGCAAATGGGTTGGCTACGTACTACGACAGGCGACTGCATTGATTACGATCATATCCGAGATGACATTCTCAAAGACAGCCAGCACTTTGATATCAAGCTAGTCGGCTTTGATACATGGAACGCCACACACCTACGCACCCAATTACAGGGTGCAGGTCTGGATGTTGAGCCGTTCCCGCAAACCTATATGCGTTTTAGTCCGGTGGCAAAATCGGTTGAGGTGTTCGTTAACCGCAAGATAATTCGTCACAACGGCGATCCGGTGCTGGCATGGGCAATAGCCAATGTCGTGATGGAAACGGACTCCAACGCCAATATCAAACCGAACAAGAAGAAATCCGCTAATAAGATAGATCCGGCAATCGCGTTCCTGATGAGTTTTGGCACATGGCAGGCCGAACATGAAGATTTTTCGTTTAGTCTCAATGAAGAACAGCGACAACGATTGGATAGCTTTGACGGGGTTTAGATAACTAATCGATTTTTTAATACCTATGCAGGGTAAGAATTAATGAAATCAAATGTTCAGAAAGTTAAATATCACATATTTATTTGGATTAGTCGCTACTCTATCTGACCGTCAGATATGAACTCACAACGAAAAACGGACATTACAACTGTAATCTACGGTGTAGTTGTGATGTAGCAACCACGACCCTATTTTACTTTTGCATTAAATCAATAAATAGTCTTTTAAGACTTTGATAGTAAGTTGATTTATTCTATTTATCAGTGTTATAAACTACATATGAGAGACAGGTTCTTCCTCTTGCCTATGGTAAGGGCGGCTCTGATAAAGAACAGCGCAAGCTGTTGAGCTTCCGCTCACTGATCCTTCGGGATGTTCAATAGTTTCCAATTTCTCCTGTCTCTCTATTTTCCTTTTTTAATATGGAGCATATTCATGCTAGACAAGGTATGGTTCACCTATAAGGCACGAATTCAGGCGTATCACCGATTAGAGTGGATGGACACACACTCTCAATTCCTCCTCGTTTGGTACGCTATTTTAAGTGCTGTATTGGCTGTAGTTGTAATCCGTTACCCGGTTTTATTTGGTAGAAATACCGATATTTTGGGTGCAGTGTTATCAATTGCATTGCTTGTTGTGTCACTTTCTGTCGCAAACAGGGATTTTCGTGGCCGGGCGATGAATATGCGTAAGAATTATTTGGCATTGCAACATCTATATAATGAAATAAATTCCAGAGGGGAAGTAAATGAAGAAGATGTTATAAAATACGGCGAACTACTTAATGAAGTGGAAAATCATAAGCAGATGGATGACAAAGTTTTTCGGGTAAGAAACTCCTCACAATTGACATCTAGAAATCCAAAGTGGATAGACTATGTACAGGTCTACACTTTTATTATTGTTAAATATGTCGTATTAGTATTTTCATATCTGTCTCCTTTTGTAGTAGCATGGTGCCTACTATGAGCAGTGCAGCGCGTAGTTTTAAAAGATGTTTCACTTCTAAAAACTTAAAGAAAATATACGTTGATAAGATTAAAGAATCAGGAACAATTGGCATAGATAGGGTGCACCCAAGTGCTTTTGAAAAAAACCGTGCATCTGAAATAGCCCTGATAGTGAGAAAAGTTTCCAACGGAAATTATAAATTCACTGCATATAAGGAAAAGTTGATCTCTAAAGGGGCGCATTCATTTCCTCGACAAATTTCTATTCCGACGGTACGAGATAGAATCACGCTTCGAGCACTTTGTGACGCTCTCATTGATGTATTCCCAAAAGCAAAGCTTTCGCTTCCTCAAGTGGTGATTGAATCACTTAAAAATTCTATCATTTCTGGAAAATATACTGAATATGCTAAAATTGATCTTCGGAATTTTTATCCTTCGATTCCTCATGCACTGATTGAACATGCTATTAAAAATAAAATTAGAAAACCTGAATTCAGAGAATTAATCTACAATGCAATTTCTACACCTACTGTAAGTGAGGGAAAAGGAAGTAAAGGTGTAATTAGAAATAGCGCAGGAGTACCGCAAGGCCTATCAATTTCGAATGTTTTGGCAGAAATTGCGCTGCAGAAGATTGATGCAGAAATCAGCCTTATGACAGATATATGGTATAAGCGATATGTTGATGACATCCTCATACTATCCCCTACTGATCAAGCTACCGAAATCGCTAATGTTATTGTAAAGAAATTAGAAGATCTTGGTCTCTCTCCTCATCCATTAGGTAAAGATGAATCAAAGTCAAAGTTGGGATTGTTGTGTGAACCCTTTAATTTTTTAGGTTATAAGGTGAGTGATCAGGGGATTGAAATTAGGAAAGATAGCATAATTCGCTTTGAGTCATCACTTGCAAAAATTTTTACTGCTTATCGACATGCATTATCCAAAGCTAAGAATAAGAAAGACAAGAAACGAGCTATAGCATATTGCCAATGGAAGCTAAACTTACGAATTACTGGTTGTATTTTTAACGGAAAACGTATGGGCTGGGTGGCTTATTTTTCCCAAGTTTCGAATACGATTCAACTTAGAAGGGTGAATCATACCATAAGAAAATTGACTAAAAGGTTTGGGTTAGAGAATGATATCAAACCGAAGTCTTTAATCAAAACATTCTATGAGTGGCATCGTGGAGATAAATACTCTCACAAATACATTCCTAACTTTGATGCGTTAGCGATTGAGCAGCAAAGGGAAATTGTCTCTTTATGGATTGGGAAAGAAGAGGTTAGTAAGTTAAGTAATGCAGCAGTGACTAGAAAATTTATTTATAAGATCACCTCGTCTGCCAAAGAGCTTGAGCAAGATATTTCTAGTTTATCGTGAATGAACACCTGGTTTTTAACGCCATTCATAAAATTAGTGGTTATCAAGATAGGAAGCTCCCCCTCTTAATGAATAACTTTGAAAAGTTTATTAAAATCGTGGTGAATTAATCATTGGTGAGATGTCTAAAAACGCCTTATGCACGAGACAATTTCTGACATTAGAAAAATTATTTTCTTTCGATTTTCATTTTTTGAATAAAATATGTCCACGAGTGATTTTCTTGGTTTTTATAGTCTTGAATAATTGATTTGACTCCGTAGTATAAACCAAAAGGGTTCAATACCGTTGGGAGTGGTAAATTGCTGACCACTGCTTCAAATATACTTTTTCCTATATTTGGTTTAATTTGCATAGCGAGATCCCATAGGGCTAGCTGTAAGTCAGAATCAAGAGTTTTATCTATAGATTCCTCTCTATTATTTATTGCGAAAATTTTACGTCTAAATGCGTGTATGTTTTTGTCTTTCCTTAGTTCTAGAACTTGGTTCCAACTCAACTCTTCAAATTTTGGGATGACTAAATCGGTTGTGAACAAATTCTCTATATCAGTTGTTTGTTGTGCGGAATCAACTGCCTGCGCAACTACAGGTGCAAAGTTTATATGGAAATTTTTATAGCGATTTTTTAATAAAAAATTGAAACTAAGATCAGAAATTATATCTCCACCGACTATTGCTGCTGCCTTGTATTCTTTATCATGATTATGAATACCCATTTCCTTATCGATGAGATTTCTTCCCCAAGAAAATTTTGAAATTTCATTGCTATCAAATTCTGAAACATAATCTTGTGCTTCTCTATGCGTTTTTTCAGGATCTTCAACAACATCCCATAAATCAACAAATAAGTCCTTGAATTTTTCATTTTTAGATAGCTTCAGTCTCTCTTTAATATCTACATCTTCTCTTGAAAGAAATGATGTATATTCATGCAAGTTATTAAATGACTTACCTTTACCAATAGGACAGCCATACCTATTAAAAATTATCCGATCAAAAAGCAGAGCATATCTCTTGTACATTGATGAAATAAGGATGTTTGATCGACGAAAATTAAGTGAGTTAGAGAATGATGAATAGACTTCCATTTTTAATCCTCTTAATGATGCAAACTTTACTAATTTTAAGCTCATTTACTCATTTTTTAATAAATTTATTTTAAATCAATTGGTTATAATCAGTAAGGTTTATGCCAATTTTACTCCATCAATTCCATTGTGGATTCAATGTGCTTTTTTGCAACCAAATGGCACAAAGACGACTATCATATTTGCGTGAACTCAGAGTAGCAAGGGTATCAGATCTCATCTGGACAGCATATAACGCAAAAAGTTAAGCGTTTATACTGATTCGCTTATTGAAGCAGATAAACCAATCAGTTAAAGTAGCCCCGCCATTGGCAAAATCCGATGGTCAAGGTTTCGCAGCCTTGTAAAGAGTCATCCACTGGTAGGAATTTTCTACCAGTGTGTCTGCTATCGCCCTTTCAATGGCGGTTCAGACAGGGGAGGCTTCGGCCTCGCCGGACGATGACTCCCGGTACTGCGAACCCTGTCTTGAATCGCCACCATCAATGTTCAATTAATGGAAGGGGTAGCAGGAATGAATAACGTTAAAAATGATTGGCATCAAGCTGATATTATCGCTGCATTACGTAAACGTGGTACAACCTTAGCGGCTGTTTCTCGTGAAGCGGGACTCAGTTCTTCTACACTGGCAAATACGCTCAGTCGTCCGTGGCCGAAAGGCGAATGGATCATCGCTAACTATCTCGAAATACATCCATCTGAAATCTGGCCCAGCCGCTATTTTGATTCGTATGGTGAATTGATTGAACGCAAGGTTCGGGATAAATCATAAAAAATAATCAGTTCCATTTAAAAATCATCGGGAAGATAGCCGTAACGGGGTATCTTCTCACTGTAATAACATTTTCTTCTCACACTCCAATAACTTTTGACAAAACCCATCGAAACCTCTTCACAAGGTTGCCCGAGTAAAATGTACTGTCCCGCTCACTAACAACGAGTTTCACCAATAGTGCTTCTGTCAACATTATTGATGTTCTCATCTTATACCGCGCTTATAAATTCGTTCAGAAAACCATGTATAAACATTTGTATAAACACCAACAAAAAAAGCACTTCCCCTAAAAGAGAAAGTGCTTTTATAACAACATGATCTAAGACTAGGATCAGTTCATGCCGTATTTTTTCAGTTTCTTACGCAGAGTACCACGGTTGATTCCCATCATCAGGGCTGCGCGGGTCTGGTTGCCACGGGTGTATTGCATCACCATGTCCAACAGTGGCTGTTCTACTTCAGCCAGTACCAGCTCATACAGGTCATTAACATCTTGACCGTTCAGTTGAGCAAAATAGTTCTTCAGTGCTTGTTTAACTGAGTCACGCAGAGGTTTTTGAGTTACCTGATCTTGTGAATTTACAGTAGCAACGGTTAGTACATCAGAATTTACGCGTTGTTCGAACATAGTTCTGTCAGCTCTTTTCTTTATTTACGCAAAAATTTTCGAAGTATGCCTCCAACGCCTCCAGCTGTTCGCTGGCATCCTCAATGGCGTTGAATGTGCGCCGAAACTGGTCATCAGGAGCATGTTCCTTGAGGTACCAAGATACATGCTTGCGTGCAATACGAACTCCTTTGCCTTGACCGTAAAAGTCATGCAGTTCTCGTACATGCTCGCTCATTAAATGCTGCACTTCGCCAAGAGGCATCGGTGGCAGCAATTCTCCTGTTTCCAGATAATGCTGGATTTCCCGAAAGATCCAGGGTCTTCCCTGAGCAGCGCGGCCTATCATCAGGGCATCAGCCCCGGTGTATTCAAGCACTGCTCTGGCTTTAAGCGGGTCAGTAATGTCGCCATTAGCAATAATTGGAATGGCAACAGTCTGCTTAACTGTCCGAATGTTATCGTACTCGGCCTCACCATTGAACAGACAGGATCGCGTCCTGCCATGTATTGTAAGAGCCTGAATACCGCAACGCTCAGCCAATTGGGCAATTTTTACACAGTTACGCTCTTCTGGTGACCATCCAGTGCGAATTTTCAGTGTGACAGGCACATCAACCGCGTTGACTACCGCAGAAAGGATTGCTTGAACCAATTCTGGATAACGCAGTAATGCAGAGCCTGCCAGCTTACGATTCACCTTTTTGGCTGGACACCCCATATTGATATCAATGATCTGAGCGCCATTGGCAACGTTGATTCTCGCTGCCGCCGCCATCTCATCAGGATCACTGCCGGCAATTTGTACAGAACGCACTCCGGATTCGTCGCGATGAACCATACGCAGCCGAGATTTATCCGTCTTCCAAACCTGTGGGTTGGAAGAAAGCATTTCTGATACTGTCATTCCTGCACCCATGTTATAGCATAGCGATCGAAACGGGCGATCTGTTATGCCAGCCATAGGAGCTGCAATAAGACAGTTTTTCAACTGGTATTGTCCGATACGCATAGGCGAAGAAAGAGTGGCCAACTGTGACTAAGGGCGCGTATATTACGCATTTTTCACAAGATATGAAAGGCCAAACTTTGAGCGAATCGATATTTATAACAGAATTTTTCCAGTTGATTTTTTAAAAGTTGGTCAATTACTTTTAAATAACATCAAGTTACATATTATTGATGAAATTTATCGTTACCTGCATTTATCATGATGAAGCGAGCGGATTACCACCAATTAACCCCCTAAGTGATCATTTTAGTGGATAATCTCGCTTTTCAATAGACATCAAGTGATTATTTTTTAATCCCAGTAATGCGGCACCACTCTTCCTGTTCTGCAATCGGATCGATAATAAATTCATTGTTATAGGCTTGGGCAACGCCTTCTGCCTGACTTGCCAATACGCCGGACAAGCCCAAGAATCCGCCAGATTTAGGCAGTGAGCCAATGATAGGCGCGAGTTCACGCAATGGGCCAGCCAAGATATTGGCAATGACGATATCACATTTGAGGTCTGCTGGCTGATCTTTCGACAAATAGAGTGTTAGCTGTGCGGATACACCGTTGCGTTCCGCATTATCCCGGCTTGCCTGAATCGCCTGTGGGTCGATATCAATGCCGATGGCCTGTTTTGCCCCGAGTTTCAGGGCGGCGATAGCCAAAATGCCAGAGCCGCAGCCGAAGTCGATAACCGTTTTATCTGTCAGGTCGAGGCCGTCCAGCCATTGCAGGCACAGGGAAGTCGTTGGGTGAGTGCCGGTGCCAAATGCCAGACCGGGATCGAGCATCACATTGACGGCATCCGGCTCTGGCACTTCTCGCCAGCTTGGGCAAATCCACAAGCGATTGCCGAAACACATCGGGTGGAAGTTATCCATCCATTCACGTTCCCAATCTTTATCTTCCAGCTGCTCGATTTTATGAAGGAACCCTTTGCCAAGCTGTGGAACCTGTTCCAGTTGACTGACTACGGCTTTCATATCCATTTCTGCATCATACAGCCCGATAACATCGGTATCGCCCCACAAGCGGGTTTCTCCCGGCAGAGGTTCAAAAATCGGCGTATCGTGGCTGTCCTGAAAGGTTACTGACACCGCGCCGCTTTCCATCAACTCGTCACCGAGTGCTTCGGCCTGTTGTCCCGTGGTGTTTAATCTTAATTGTATCCAAGGCATAAAAATTCTCTTTCTGTGAATCAATTTCTTATAGAAATGATGTTATATCGCTGCTATTGAGATGCGGCGGTTTGTTGGTATTTACGGCTGCCAATCATATTCCCTATCCCGAAGGCCAGTAAACTGAATAACAACGATGGCACAATCGGATGGAAGCCAAAAATCTGGATATTGAAACTGGCCAGCAGCGTGTAGCTCGTGGCACCGATGATCATCGAGCCGATGGCACCATATGCATTGGCTTTTTCCCAGTATAGCCCCAGCACCAGTGGCCAAAGGAATACTGCTTGCAGCCCGCCAAACGCCAGTAGATTCAGCCAAATAAGCATTTCAGGTGGGTGCCATGCGGCCAGCAGCAGCAGCATTCCTAAAAATAGAGTGGAGTAGCTGGAAATGCGAGAGAGCTTTTTCTCTTGGCTGATTTGCTGGGGGAACAGGTTTAAATAGAGATCTTTGACGATAGTGGCTGAAGATTGCAGCAGTTGGGCATTAATTGTTGACATGATCGCGGCCATCGGTGCCGCCAGAAAAATACCCGCAGCGACAGGCGGCAGTACGGTGATCATCAAAGTTGGGATCACTTGGTCCGGGATGGTCAGATCAGGAATAATCGCTCTTCCCAAAGCGCCCGCAAGGTGCATACCGAACATCAGGATCGCCATCACGATAGTGCCGATGATAATACCACGATGGACGGCTTTGCTGTCCCGATAGGAAATGCAGCGAACAGCGGTATGTGGCAGCCCGATAACACCAAAGCAGACAAGTACCCAGAAAGACGCCATAAATGGCCCTGTAAGGATATTATCAGCACCGTAGGGCGAAACTAGGTTGGGATCGATGGCGCGCAGTGTGGCGACGGCTTTTGACAAACCTCCGGCTTTGTAGATGATACCTGCCAGCAATATTACGGTTCCCAGCAGCATGACCAGCCCCTGTAAGGCATCGTTGAGGACACTGGCTCTGAACCCGCCAAATGCCGTGTAAAGCGCGATTGAAATGCCAAAAATCAGTAATCCGGTATCGTAGGGGATACCTGCGGCTGTTTCCAGTAAACGAGCGCCGCCAACAAACTGTACGGTCATCGCCCCGATAAAGGCGACCAGCAGGCTCAGGCTGGCAAACCAGACCAAAAAACGGCTCTGATAGCGGGCATACAGCATGTCATTCAGGGTGACAGCGTTGTAGCGGCGGGCGAGGATGGCAAATTTTTTCCCCAGCACGCCGAGGGAGAGCCATATCGCGGGCAATTGGATCAGCGACAGCAGAACCCAGCCGATACCGTACTTATAAGCTGCACCGGGGCCGCCAATGAAGGAGCTGGCGCTGATGTAGGTTGCCGTGATGGTCATGGCCAGTACAAAACCGCCCATTGAGCGATTGCCGAGAAAATACTCATTCAAAAATTCGCCTGTTTGGCGGCGGCGGTAAGCATAGATTGACAGCAGGAAAACCAACGCCAGATATCCTACCAGAGGTAAGATCACTTCAGTTTGCATTATCATCCTCCAATGGAACTTCCTTGAATATAAACGCCACCATCAACCAACAGAGGATGATAAACAGGGCTGGCAGTAGCAGGCAGGCCAACTCGAACCAGTATGGCAATCCGGTTAAGCCCGTGGCATCACTGGGTAAATAGGCGCTGACTAACCAACCAACAAGATACGCCAGCGTCAGGAATACTGCCCAGCGCGCTTCTTTGTGGGATTGAACAAATCGTCTGTCCATCCGTTCTCCGGATAACTTATATAAAACAATGTGGAGGGAATTGTACGGTAACCTGCGGATTTATTCAGGGGAAAATGTGCCGGAAAAATTAGCAAACTGTATCGTTGAGCCTGATTCGGGTTTTATTTGCATATTAAAAATAATCATTTTATTTTTGTATTATGAGGGTGGGTTTTTTATATTTTTTGTCTTATTGGCGTTGTGTTTAATTTGAGTGATATAGAAAGTTAAATAAAATTAAAGTAATAATATGTTGTAATAATAAATCAAATAATTATTTTTCCAGTTAAAAATATTATCATTAACAGCTTGAAATATATTAGCTATATTCATTTCTTAAATCATAAGTGGTTTTTCTTTCCACTATGAAAACAGAAAATCCCACCTTTAAAAAGATGGGATTTTAATCATTCAAAGCAACAACGTCTGAACGTCAGCAAGAAACCTTACTTCTCCTGCAAACCCAGTTTCTTCTCCAGATAGTGGATATTGGTTCCGCCTTTCTGGAAATTCTCATCATTCATGATCGCTACTTGCAGGTCGATATTGGTTTTGATGCCATCAATGATCAACTCAGCCAGTGCGTTTTTCATGCGTGAAATGGCAATTTCACGGGTTTCGCCGTACGTGATCAGCTTACCAATCATGGAGTCATAGTAAGGCGGTACGGTATATCCTGCATAGATATGGGATTCCCAGCGCACACCGAACCCGCCCGGAGAGTGGAAATGGGTGATCTTGCCCGGGCTTGGCAGGAAGGATTTTGGATCTTCTGCATTAATACGGCATTCGATCGCATGACCGTCGATCACGATATCTTCCTGCTTGATGGACAGTGGCAGGCCAGAGGCAATGCGCAACTGCTCTTTAATCAGGTCAACGCCGGTGATCATTTCTGTGACGGGGTGTTCAACCTGAATACGGGTGTTCATCTCGATAAAGTAGAACTCACCATTTTCATACAGGAATTCAAACGTACCTGCCCCGCGATAACCGATTTCGATACAGGCATTGGCACAGCGCTCACCGATAGTGCGGCGCAGTTCTGCCGAAATACCCGGTGCTGGCGCTTCCTCTACCACTTTCTGGTGACGGCGCTGCATGGAGCAGTCACGTTCAGCTAGGTAGAGAGCATGACCCTGACCATCTGCCAGCACCTGAATTTCAACGTGACGTGGGTTCTCAAGGAATTTCTCCATGTAGACCATGTCGTTGTTGAAGGCGGCTTTCGCTTCTGCGCGGGTCATGGCGATGGATTGCTCCAAATCTTTGTCGCTGCGTACAACGCGCATACCGCGACCACCACCGCCACCTGATGCCTTGATGATCACCGGATAGCCGATGCGTTTCGCAATGGCTTTATTTTTCTCGGTATCATCCCCTAATGAGCCGTCAGAACCGGGAACACAAGGGACACCTGCTGTTTTCATCGCGTTAATGGCAGAGACTTTATCCCCCATCAGGCGGATGGTTTCTGCTTTAGGGCCGATGAAAATAAAACCAGAACGTTCTACTTGTTCAGCAAAATCGGCGTTTTCAGACAGGAAACCATAACCGGGATGGATTGCCTGAGCACAGGTAATTTCTGCCGCAGAAATAATGGCAGGAATGTTCAGATAACTTTTTGCTGATGCCGCAGGACCGATACAGACGGTTTCATCTGCCAGCAGGACGTGTTTCAGGTCACGATCTGCCGTAGAGTGCACCGCAACGGTTTTGATCCCAAGCTCTTTACAGGCTCTCAGGATACGCAGTGCAATTTCACCACGGTTAGCAATGACAATTTTCTCAAGCATGGAACGCCTCGTTATTCGATGACGACCAGTGGCTCGTCAAATTCAACAGGTTGACCGTCTTGTGCCAGAATCGCTCTAACCACGCCGGTTTTGTCAGCTTCGATCTGGTTCATCATTTTCATCGCTTCAACGATGCACAGGGTATCGCCCTGATTAACACGCTGGCCAATTTCGATGAAAGCTTTCGCATCTGGGCTTGGTGAGCGGTAGAACGTGCCGACCATTGGGGAGCAAACGGTATGACCGATAATTTCCGCTGGTTTTTCAGCAGCCGCTGGAATGGCTGGTGCGGCGGCTTGCACAGGTTGTTGAACAGGCGCTGAAATATATTGCTGAGTCATTGGCATGTGCTGGGCTGCTGCTATACGGCTGATACGTACTGACTCTTCACCTTCAGAAATTTCCAGTTCAGAAATACCGGATTCTTCAACCAGCTCGATCAGTTTTTTTATTTTACGAATATCCATGAATGTGGTTCCGTACTCTTAGGTAAATGAGTTGAATGTTGACAAGCGGTTGACCGCTGCCTGTAATGCGAAGCTATAACCATCTGCACCCAATCCGCAGATCACGCCAACGGCAATATCAGAAAGATATGAATGATGGCGGAATGGCTCGCGGGCATGCACATTGGAGAGGTGAATCTCAATAAATGGGATATCGACCGCTAGAAGTGCGTCGCGTAGTGCCACACTGGTATGCGTGAATGCCGCAGGGTTAATCAAAATAAAATCGATATTGCCCCGCGCCGTATGAATTCTCTCAATCAATTCAGATTCTGCATTGGATTGCAGATGGGATAATTCGACTCCCGATTGGTGAGCTTCTTTTGACAGTTTGCTGACGATGTCATCAAGCGTTAACTTGCCGTAGGTCTCTGGCTCTCGCGTTCCCAACAGGTTCAGGTTGGGGCCATTCAAGAGTAAAATGCGAAACTTGTCTGCCATTGTGCGGGTATCTCCGGCAATCTGTCAACAATCGACCAAGATAACTCGATGTCAACGGTTTGTCATCTTTTTCTACTATCATTATTTGTAAATTTGGCGATGAAGCCCGACATTATAAACATATCGTAGCATTTAGCAGCTAAATACTGGTCTTATCAGCTACCTTTACCAACGTTCTGCCAGTCATTTGGTTGTTTATCAGTTTATTGGCATATTCGACCACTTGATCTAATGAAATTTCAGTGGTGGCCTGTTGATAAAAGGCGTCAGGTAACAATTTTTGTAATCTTTTCCAAATATCAGGGCGTTTTACGGCAGGCACGGTGACTGATGCAATGCCCTGTAAGCGAACATTACGCAGAATAAATGGCATCACCGTCGTGGGCAGTTGGCTGTCACTCGCCATGCCACAAGCGGCGACAGTGCCGTTGTAATGCACCTGTGCCAACAGAGTTGCCAGTACTGTGCCACCGACAGTATCAATGACGCCGGCCCAGCGCTGTTTCTCCAGCGAACGCGATGGCTGATTAAAATCAGTGACAGGCAGGATCGTCTTTGCGCCCAGTGAAAGTAAATAATCTTGGTTTTCGGTTTTGCTGCTGATGGCGACGACGGAATATCCCAGTTGTGACAGCAGAGTAATCGCTGTGCTGCCGACCCCGCCACTGGCGCCGGTAACGGCAATTTCTCCACTTTCAGGCGTCACACCCCCTTGCTCCAGCGCCATGACACACAACATGGCGGTGAAACCGGCTGTGCCGATGATCATGGCTTGTCTGGCGCTTAACCCCTGCGGCAATGGTGTCAGCCATTCACCGGAGACTCTGGCCTGTTCTGCCAGCCCGCCCCAGTGATTTTCACCTACGCCCCAGCCCGTCAGCAAAACGTGTTGGCCGATATGAAAGCGGGGATCTTCAGAATGATGGACAACCCCAGAAAAATCGACTCCCGGCACCATCGGGAATTGACGGATAATTTTGCCTTTCCCAGTAATAGCAAGGGCGTCTTTGTAATTGAGTGTTGACCAGTGGACATCCACAACGACATCGCCTGAGGGCAGTTGCGAGGTATCAATATTTTGAATAGAGGCTGATAATGTCTCGTGTTGCTCAAGTAATAAGGCTTTCATCATTATTCTCTCTTGATGGGTTTTTTATATCCGACACCATCACCATTTTGACATCACCACAATATAGATAAAATTGAGAGTGCTGAAACGGGCGAGCAGCAATATTGTGATGGAGAGTGGCAAAACCGCGATTATTTATTTTTGTTCAAGATGACAGTGTAAAAGATCAAATGCACAGGGTAACAATCAGGAAAATGACATTATTGATCGGTTCAGAATAATCCTTATTTTTACCTATTACCGTTGATGGGGACGCTATTTTTGTCAATGCGCTATCCGGGGTGGCAAAGATGTTGAGAAAAAACACGTTTTGGTTGAACTTGCAGAAGCGATTACAGGTCAACATAGAAGCAGTAAAATCGGGGTAGTGGTATCGCGATATGCACTATAATGTTGGTTTTTGAGGCATTTGATCATTTTAGGGCATAGTGATGAGGTTATCGGTGAAATTAACCCGTTTTTATGCAGTTTTTTTCTGCTCCGTTAGAGAAAAGTAACGTAGAATATTGTGTGTCTGATATGAATAATAACGTAGCCACTTTTATTGAAGTAGTAAAAGTAGTTAGTGATGCGCCTTGTCGCTGCTTCATGTGGTTGGTAGAGTAGACGGACAATATCCGTCCCCAGCTTGCAGGATTATCCTTTCGTTATGTTAAAGAAATTTCGTGGCATGTTTTCCAACGATTTGTCCATTGACTTGGGTACTGCCAATACCCTTATTTACGTCAAAGGCCAGGGAATTGTACTCGATGAACCTTCTGTCGTTGCTATCCGTCAGGACAGAGCCGGTTCACCAAAAAGTGTTGCCGCTGTAGGGTCGGCAGCAAAACAAATGCTGGGGCGTACTCCGGGTAATATCGCAGCCATCCGTCCGATGAAGGATGGGGTTATTGCTGATTTTTATGTCACGGAAAAAATGTTGCAGCATTTTATCAAACAGGTTCACAACAACAGTTTCATGCGCCCAAGTCCACGCGTACTGGTCTGCGTACCTGTTGGGGCAACTCAGGTTGAACGTCGTGCTATTCGTGAATCTGCCCAGAGCGCGGGCGCACGGGAAGTCTTTTTGATTGAAGAGCCAATGGCAGCAGCAATCGGTGCCGGTCTGCCTGTTTCTGAAGCAACTGGCTCAATGGTTGTGGACATTGGGGGTGGTACGACTGAAGTTGCAGTTATTTCCCTCAATGGCGTTGTTTATTCCTCTTCTGTCCGTATCGGCGGGGATCGCTTTGATGAAGCGATTATCAATTATGTTCGCCGCAATTATGGCTCCCTGATTGGAGAAGCAACAGCAGAACGTATCAAACATGGAATTGGTTCTGCTTATCCAACGGATGAAGTCCATGAAATCGAAGTACGTGGCCGTAACCTTGCTGAAGGCGTACCGCGTGGCTTCACCCTGAATTCCAATGAAATCCTTGAAGCCTTGCAGGAACCATTGACCGGTATCGTCAGCGCAGTTATGGTCGCACTGGAACAGTGCCCGCCAGAACTGGCTTCTGATATTTCGGAACGCGGTATGGTTCTGACGGGGGGTGGTGCGCTGCTGCGTAATCTTGATCGCCTGCTGATGGAAGAAACAGGCATTCCTGTCATTGTAGCTGAAGATCCTCTGACCTGTGTTGCCCGGGGTGGCGGCAAGGCGTTGGAAATGATCGACATGCATGGTGGCGATCTGTTCAGCGAAGACTGAACGTAACTCTGCGAGCTGGGGGGCGATTATGTGTTATCGGAGCCTCCTTGCTGTTTGTTCGGGAGTTTGATCGTTTATGACACAACACAGCTTAACAATGCGCAATTTATGAAGCCGATTTTCAGCAGTGGATCTTCTCTGCAATTACGACTCTTTTTAGCTGTTATTATTGCCATTATTCTGGTTGTGGTAGACAGCCGTTTCGGTTTTTTTAATAAAGTCCGTAGCTATATGGATACGGCAGTCAGTCCTTTTTATTTTCTGGCCAATGGGCCACGCCAATTTCTGGATGGCATCTCTGAATCTCTGGCTACCCGTAAGCACCTTGAGATGGAGAATAATACCCTACGCAATGAGCTGCGGTTACAGAACAGCAAGCTTCTCTTGCTGGGGCAACTGAAACATGAAAACTCCCGTCTGCGTGAATTACTGGGATCACCCGTGCGTCGTGATGAACACATGATGGTATCGCAGGTGATTTCGGGTGGCATGGATCCTTATCGAGATCAGATAGTCATTGATAGGGGAGCTAAAGATGGCGTGTATGAAGGGCAGGCTGTCATCAGTGATCGGGGGGTTGCTGGTCAAGTCATTTCAGTGAGTCATTTGAGCAGTCGGGTATTGTTGATTTGTGATCCGACTCATGGGTTGCCTGTTCAGGTCATGCGCAATGATCTCCGTGTGATTGCTGCTGGAGCCGGATGTACGGAAGATCTGCATCTAGAGCCGATGGCAAGCGATACCGACATTCGTGTTGGTGATGTGCTGGTGACATCGGGTCTGGGCGGGCGTTTTCCCGAAGGGTATCCGGTCGCGGTGGTGTCTTCCGTCAAAATAGACAACCAGCGGGCTCATGTGGTTATTCGTGCACGTCCACTGGCTGAATTACGACGCCTGCGCTATCTGCTGTTGTTGTGGGGATCAGATAACGATCCGTCGGAACCGTTGCCGCCTTCCGCAGTACATCGCGCAGCAAATGAACGCTTGATGCAGATGTTACCTGAGGTACTGCCAAATCCACTTGAAGAAAAACCGCCGCTTCCGACGCAGGATTCAGGTGAAGGAAAAGAAGGCAATAAAGAGGGGAATAAAGTACCGTCTGTAACAAAGCCCTCATCTTCAGCTACAGGAAATCGTCAATGAATCAATATCGTAGTCGAGGGCGCTGGGTCATCTGGTTATCTTTCCTGATTGCAATCGTGTTGCAGATTATGCCGTGGCCGGAGCAGTTCTATATGTTCCGGCCTACCTTGCTGGTGCTGTGCTTAATTTACTGGCTGCTTGCGATCCCTCATCGCGTCAGTGTGGGTACGGGCTTTGTATTGGGCATCATTACTGACTTATTACAAGGCAGTGTTCTCGGTGCGCATGCTTTGGCTTTCAGCATCATTAGTTTCCTGGTGGTGTTCAAGTTTCAGTTAATTCGTAATATGGCGCTCTGGCAGCAAGCACTGGTTGTCGTGGCGCTTTCAACGCTGATGAATCTCTGTGTTTTTCTGGCTCATGCTTTGATACCAAAGACGCTTTTCCATCCAGAAGTGTTCTGGAATGGCTTGGTCAATGGTATTCTCTGGCCTTGGCTATTCTTATTAATGCGGAAAATCCGTCGTCAATTTTCAGTTCGTTAAAGGCAGTTTCCTGTTTTTTAATGGACTGATATTAATAGCCTCCAATGCAATATGCTTTAAGGATGACTCACGATGAAAACCCTTTACTTAGCTTCTGGCTCACCAAGGCGGTGTGAGTTGGTGGGAATGTTAGACTTTAATTTTGAGATTCTGACACCACAGGTCGAAGAAAAATGGCAAGAAGGGGAATCACCACAGCAATATGTCAGCCGACTGGCCAGAGAAAAATCACAGGCTGGCGTGACGATAGCACCGAATGACTTTCCCGTTCTGGGTGCGGATACTATTGTTGTATTGAATCACCGTATTCTGGAAAAACCGCGTAATCCACAACATGCGGCTGAAATATTGAGTGCTTTGTCTGGGCAGAGTCATCAAGTTATGACGGCTGTAGCTTTATCGAACAGTCAGCACACCCTAAGTGAGATAGTCATTACAGATGTGATATTCCGCCAGTTATCCCAACAGGAAATACAGGAATATATTGCAACTGGGGAGCCGATGGATAAAGCCGGCGCTTATGGCATTCAAGGTAAGGGCGGTTGTTTTGTCAGAAAAATTAATGGCAGTTACCATGCTGTTGTCGGCTTACCACTGGTGGAAACATATGAATTAATCACACGATTTTTAGCATTAGCTGATGGGAAGCATTATTCATGACAGCAGAGTTATTAGTCAATATCACGCCATCCGAAACGCGGGTTGCTTATATTGATGGCGGTATTTTGCAGGAAATACATGTTGAGCGGGAAGCGAGAAGAGGCATTGCCGGAAATATTTACAAAGGTCGGGTGAGCCGGGTTTTGCCCGGAATGCAGGCGGCTTTTGTTGATATCGGGCTGGAGAAAGCCGCCTTTCTTCATGCTTCGGATATTGTGCCTCACACCGAATGTATTGCGGGTGAAGAGAAGAAGAATTTCCATGTCAGAGATATAGCCGAGCTGGTTCATCAGGGGCAGGATTTGATCGTGCAGGTGGTGAAAGATCCCCTCGGCACAAAAGGTGCCCGATTGACGACAGATATTACCCTGCCATCCCGTTATCTGGTGTTTATGCCGGGAGCCTCTCATGTTGGTGTTTCACAGCGGATAGAGAGTGAAGAAGAACGCGAACGCCTGAAATCCATTGTGATGGATTACTGTAATGAGCATGGGGGGTTTATTATCCGCACGGCCGCCGAAGGTATAGGGTCAGAAGAGCTCGTACAGGATGCCGCATTTTTGCAGCGCCTGTGGGGTAAAGTGATTGAACGTAAGAAACGTAATATCACCAAAAATAAAGTATACGGTGAGCTGGCACTGGCACAGCGTGTTCTGCGTGATTTTGCGGGCGCTCCTCTTAATCGTATTCGGGTGGATTCCCGTCAGACATTCCTTCAATTACAGGAATTCATCGACGAATATATTCCTGAAATGAACGCCAAGCTGGAGCATTATCAGGGAAGTCAGCCTATATTCGATCTTTATGATGTTGAAAATGAAATTCAGCGAGCGCTGGAACGTAAAGTAGAATTAAAGTCGGGTGGTTATCTGATTATTGATCAAACGGAAGCCATGACGACAATAGATATTAATACTGGCGCTTTTGTCGGGCATCGTAATCTGGAAGAAACGATCTTTAATACCAATATTGAAGCCACTCAGTCGATTGCCCGTCAATTAAGGCTGCGTAATTTAGGTGGGATCATTATCATTGATTTTATCGATATGGGTAATGAAGAACACCGTCGCCGTGTATTGGCTTCTTTAGAACAGGCATTGAGCAAAGACCGGGTGAAAACGACCATTAATGGCTTTTCCCAACTTGGTCTGGTGGAAATGACCCGCAAGCGGACACGGGAAAGTATCGAGCATATTTTATGTGATAACTGTCCGACTTGTCAGGGACGTGGCACGGTAAAATCCGTTGAAACGGTATGTTATGAAATTCTGCGTGAGATTGTGCGTGTTCACCGCCTCATTGATGCAGATCGTTTTCTGGTTTATGCCTCTCCTGCTGTGAGCGAAGTCCTGAAAGGGGATGAATCTCACGCCTTGGCTGAGGTGGAAATTTTTGTGGGCAAACAGGTTAAGGTACAGACAGAACAACTCTACAGTCAGGAGCAATTTGACGTTGTGATGATGTAAAACCACCGGTTTGCAGAGAGATAACGCTGACAACCAAGGAGAAATGCGTGAGGCGACTGCCGGGGATATTATTAGCGACAGCCGCAATAGTCGTTATCATTGTGGCTTTGCTTGTCAGCGGGTTACGTTTTTTCCTGCCACATATCAATGATTATCGTCAGCAAGTGGCGGAAAAAATTGCTGCCGTGACGGATATACCTGTCCATATGGGTTATATCAACGGCCATTGGGAATCATTTGGCCCCAGTTTGGAAATCCGTGATATCAGCGCCAAAACAAAGGATGCGAGTTTTCAGGCTAAAAAGGTGACGCTTTCCCTGAATGTCTGGCGTTCGCTTTTACAATGGCGCTGGCATTTCCGTGACCTGTCTTTTTATCAACTGGAAGTCAGTTACGATAAGCCCCTGTTTAGTGGGAAAGATGAAAATCTACTTTCGGAGCCAGACAGCCTCTCTTCCTTTGTTCTTGAGCAACTTAATCATTTTGATTTGCACGACAGCCGCTTGACCTTCCAGACGCCATCGGGTGAAAAAGCGCAACTGATACTGCCACAACTGACATGGTTGAATAAAGACGATCGCCATCGAGCACAGGGAAGCGTCAATCTTTCTTCGATTAATGGTCAGGAAGGCGTTGTTCAGGTGAAATTTGACCTGAAAGATATCAATGGGGTTCTGGATAATGGTGTTATCTATTTACAGGCTGATGATATTGATATGCGGTTGTGGTTAAGCCGTTGGTTAAGAGATAACACGGGGCTGGAAAGTAGCCGTTTCAGTCTGGCGAGCTGGATTACCCTGAAAGGGGGAAGAATTGACAGCGGGCGTCTGCAACTGAAGCAAGGAGAAGCCAACTGGTATGTTGGTAGTGAAAAACACCAGCTTGCGGTCAGTGACCTCATTCTGCAAATGCGCCGGCAGGGAGAAGGTTGGCTGTTTAATATCCCAAATCTGGCAAATCTGAAAACCAATGGTCAGCAGTGGCCAGTGGGACGCATTGCGGCGCTGTATGTTATGCAGGCGGACAAATACCAAGGAAAAGATCACTGGCGTCTCCGTGCTGAAAATATTCAACTTGAACGTCTGAATGGAATATTGCCATTACTCTCTTCTGTGACACCGGATGTTGTCAAAGATTGGCAGCATCGGCAGCCGAAGGGAATACTCAATCACTTTGCCCTTGATATCACGCCTGAATTACCGGATAGCCCAATGGGAATTGCCATCAAATGGCAGGATGTTAGCTGGTTACGCTGGCAGGATCTGCCTTCTGTCAACCATTTCAGTGGAACATTGAGTGGTAATAAGCAGTGGGGAAGTCTGAAATTTGAGCTAAAAAACAGTACCGTTGATTATCGCAGCTTGTTTCAGGCGCCGTTCGACATTACGAGCAGTGAAGGGCATTTCGCCTGGAGAAATGACCCTCATGGGTTGAAGGTGTGGGGGCGGGATCTGGATTTACAGGCCAAATCATTATGGTTCAATGGGGATTTTAACTATTTGTTACCCAAGAATGAGCCGCCAGTGCTGGAAATACTTGCGGGAATTCGTGTTGATGATGCGGGAGAGGCATGGCGTTATTTTCCCAGGCCACTGATGGGGGCATCATTGACGGACTATTTGACCCACTCCCTGATTAAAGGAAAGATCGAGAATGCCACTCTGCTCTTTCAAGGTAATCCCCACGATTTCCCGTTTAAGCAGAACAATGGCCAATTTCAGGTTTGGGTTCCTTTGCGCCATGCGACCTTTCAATATCAACCTGACTGGCCTACTTTGTTTGATTTTGATATCGATCTGAATTTCCAAAATAACGGATTGTGGATGCAGGTACCGAAAGCGAAGTTGGGAAAAGTCGATGCCACCCGGCTGACTGCCGTGATCCCCGATTATGGCAAACAGAAGCTATTGATTGACGGCGAATTATCGGGGAATGGCAAAAGTATCCACGATTATTTTAAACACAGCCCATTGGCGGGATCTATCGGCAGTGCGCTGGATGAGTTACAACTTGATGGCAGAGTTGATGGTAAGCTCCATCTGGATATTCCCTTGGAGGATGGCAAAGTCAATGCGAGTGGAGAGGTGGTATTGCAAGATACCGCACTGTTCATCAAGCCATTGGATAGCAAAATGGAACATGTGAGTGGGAAATTTCGCTTTGATGACGGCAAACTGCAAAGTGATAAATTATCCGCTCAGTGGCTGGGACATCCTCTGTCCCTGCGGTTTACCACTCAGGATTTACCAAAACATTATCAGGTGGATATTGATCTGAATGCGCACTGGGCTGCCGGGAAATTACCGGAAGTCCCCGCCGAAATTCGCCGCCAACTATCAGGAACGTTGGATTGGCAGGGGAAAGTGAACATCGCTATACCTGCACAAAGCACATCTTCACACACTAAACCGCAACAAAATGGTGTGAAATACCGTGTTTCGATCAATGCAGGTTTGTCACATATCAACAGTAAACTGGCTGCATTGGACACCGAATTGCTACGGGAATGGCAGGGTATCGATGTTCTTGCTGAGGGGGACATGAACCAAATACAGATTAAAGGTTCACTGGGAAAACAATATGCATTCAATACCCAATGGCAATTGGGAAAAACGCATGCCCGACTGCAACGCGGTATTATGAATAGCGAGGGTAATGGCACCCCCATACTGCCCGAGAAGTCGCTGCTGGCGTTAAATCTGCCTGAAATTGATGGCGAAAAGTGGTTGCCGCTGATAGCGCCATTGATGTCTGGCTCATCAGAAAATGATGGCCTGTTATGGCCGGAAATGTTCGAAATTTCCATGCCGTCACTGAAGATTGGCGGTCAGCGCTGGAATCAGCTCGTCTTCAATATTGTCCAACAGGCCGATGGCATGAAGGTCAGCGCGGTGGGAGAAAAGCTCAAAGGCAATCTGTTGATTTACCGTCATGAGCCGTGGCAAGCCTCAATCGATTACCTTTATTATGATCCGCAGTTTCCTGAAGATTCATCGGCTGGCTCTAATACGTTAACTTCAGACACCACGGAGGCCAAAAAATACGGCTTGCGCCATTGGCCGTCACTGAATGTTAAGTGTGCAGAGTGCTGGGTTGCCGGGCTGAAACTCGGCAAAGTATCCGGAACGGTGATGCCGGAAGGTGATTCACTGGTTTTGACAAATGGACAACTGGAGAACCGTGCGGGCAAATTGACATTATCTGGGCGCTGGGGTGAAAACGATATTGGAAACTATACTCAGGCCAAAGGGCAATTATCGGGACAAAGATTCGATGAGATGGCGGCTTATCTGGGGTTTATCGTCCCAATCGTCGATGCGCCGTTTAAATTTGATTTCGATCTGGGTTGGCGGGGGACTCCGTGGAACCCCGATATTAAAACGTTGAATGGTACACTGACGGGCGAGACGAAAAAAGGCGCTATAGCCAAATTGGGTGGTGGTCGGGCGGGGCAATTGTTAAGACTGATCAGTTTTGATGCATTGCTGCGTAAATTACAATTGGATTTCAGTGACACATTCAGTAATGATTTCAACTTCGATTCCATTCGTGGCGACACAACGATCAAAAATGGCGTCATGTATACCGAAAACTTCCGTATTGATGGGCTGGCGGCGGACATCGATGCGGAAGGTCAGACAGACTTGGTTCGTCGACAGATCAATATGGAGTTGGTGATTACACCGGAAATCTCGACAACGGTTGGTGTGGCGACAGCTTTTGCGGTCAATCCTGTGGCAGGTGCTGCTGTTTTTGCGGCGACAAAAGTGTTGGGGCCTCTGTGGAGCAAAATATCGGTCATTCGCTACCGGCTCACGGGTAGCCTCGAACAGCCTAAAATTGATGAAGTTTTACGTCAGCTTAAGGAGAATAAAGGGTCATGAAAAACGTCAATGTTGCACTTTTACAATTATGCAGTGGTGCGAATGTCAAACATAATTTAGCGCAAGTTGAACAGCAGATTAAACAACTGCCGGATACGGTAAAATTGGTTCTGACCCCGGAAAATGCGTTACTGTTTGCAGACGCTGATACCTATCGCGAGTATGCAGAAGAACAGGGAAGTGGCCCGTTGCAGCAAGCTGTGAGTGAAATAGCACAGCGTTATGGTGTCTGGTTGCTGATTGGTTCAATGCCGATGATCAGCCGGGAAGATCCGACTCGCATCACGAGCAGCAGCCTGTTGTTTGATGATCAAGGGGAAATCCGTGCACGCTATGACAAAATCCACATGTTTGATGTCAATATCAACGATGAACATGGTGCCTACAATGAATCCGCTGTTTATCAGCGTGGGGAACACATTACCGTTGTCGATACGCCTGTTGGCCGTTTGGGGATGGCTATCTGCTATGATCTGCGCTTTCCTGGACTGTTTCAGGCACTGCGTGAACAGGGGGCGGAATTGATATCTGTTCCTGCTGCCTTCACCCGCCTGACAGGTAAGGCACACTGGGAACCTCTCCTGAGAGCACGGGCAATCGAGAACCAGTGCATCATTCTGGCACCCGCACAGGTTGGGGTGCATGGTACTCGCAGAACATGGGGGCATTCAATGGCGGTGAGTGGCTGGGGGGAAGTTATCAAGAAAAATCCTCTGACCGTCAGTGCATTACAGCTCAACATCCGTCGGGATAGTTTGACTCACATGCGTGAGCAGATCAAAGTCGTGAAACATAATCGATTCCGTCCACAACTGACTTCTTTGATAAAAAAGAATACAAATTAAGGTAAAAGAGTAATCACTATGAGTTTAACTTTTGTCAGTGACTATTTACTGGCTGCTAATAACCTGAATCACCAAGATTTATTTTCTGTATTGGGACAATTGGCAGAGCGCCGTCTGGATTACGCCGATCTCTACTTTCAATCTAGCTACCACGAAGCATGGATTTTGGAAGACCGCATTATTAAGGATGGCTCCTATAATATCGATCAAGGTGTGGGCGTTCGGGCGATCAGTGGAGAAAAAACCGGCTTTGCCTATGCGGATCAAATCACGCTGAATGCCTTGCAGCAAAGTGCTCAGGCAGCACGCAGCATCGTACGGGAAGCGGGTAATGGCACCGTGCATACATTGGGGGCGGTGACACATAAAGGGCTGTACCCAGCGATAGACCCCTTGCAGAGTATGAGCCGGGAAGAAAAAATTGCCTTGCTGCACCGGGTTGATCAGATTGCGCGAGCTGAAGATCCCCGGGTACAGGAAGTGAATGCCAGCCTGACAGGGGTTTATGAACAGATGCTGGTCGCGGCGACTGATGGCACATTGGCCGCAGATATTCGCCCACTGGTACGCCTCTCTGTCAGCGTACTGGTCGAAGAAGATGGTAAGCGTGAACATGGTTCCAGCGGAGGGGGCGCGCGTTATGGCTACGAATACTTCCTGCAAACGGCTGACGGACAGGTTCTGGCAGAACAGTTTGCCCGTGAAGCGGTACGTATGGCACTGGTCAATCTTTCTGCTGTTGCGGCTCCTGCGGGCACAATGCCCGTCGTACTGGGCGCTGGCTGGCCGGGTGTTTTACTGCATGAAGCCGTGGGACACGGTTTGGAAGGCGATTTTAACCGCCGTGGTACTTCGGTCTTCTCCGGCCAGATCGGGCAGCAAGTTGCCTCTGAACTGTGTACCGTGGTCGATGATGGCACGATCGAAGGGCGTCGTGGTTCATTATCTGTTGATGATGAAGGTGTACCGGGGCAGTACAATGTGCTGATTGAGAACGGCATTCTGAAAGGTTACATGCAGGACAAGCTTAATGCGCGCTTGATGGGTCTGGCTCCGACCGGTAACGGTCGCCGTGAATCCTATGCACACCTGCCGATGCCGCGAATGACCAACACTTATATGTTGGCGGGGAAATCTACACCGGAAGAAATTATCGCCAGTGTTGATCGTGGTCTGTACGCACCGAATTTCGGTGGTGGCCAGGTGGATATCACTTCCGGAAAATTTGTCTTCTCGACATCGGAAGCTTATTTGATTGAAAACGGCAAAATTACCAAACCGGTGAAAGGTGCCACACTGATTGGTTCGGGCATTGAAGCTATGCAGAAAATATCGATGGTTGGTAATGATCTGGCTCTCGATAAGGGCGTTGGAGTGTGTGGTAAAGAAGGACAGAGTGTACCAGTGGGTGTCGGGCAGCCAACATTGAAACTGGATAATCTGACCGTGGGGGGAACCGCTTGATAATTTCTTGAGTGGTATAATAATAAACTAAACGTGAGGTCATTATGAAAAAGAGCATACTAGCAGGTATCTTATTGATTTTGGCTTTTGTATCTATCACTTTTGCCCAAGGCTCTGAGTCGGTTGGTGCAGAAAAATCACGGCAAAATACAGAGGTATTGGAGAGCGCCTCTTCTGAACCGATTGGCGTTCTGACTAAACCGAAACGTGTTGCGCAGTATCTCCGCCAACATAACAATAGTAGACTACCCGATTATTACCTCACGAAGGCACAGGCGCGTAATCTTGGTTGGGATGCCCGTAAAGGCAATTTATGCCAAGTCTCGCCGAATACGGCGATTGGTGGAGATCGGTTTTCCAATCGTGAAAATAAGTTACCGAAAAAACGTGATCGTCAGTGGTTTGAAGCGGATGTGAATTATAGCTGTGGACACCGAGGCAGTGATAGATTGCTCTATTCTAATGATGGCTTGATCTATCTGACAGTGGATCATTACAAGACGTTTAAAAAATTGGAGTAATGATATGAAAAAAGTGGAATTTGATTTTGACCGTATCCCTGACTTAGAAACCTTCTATTACGAATTTAAGGAGAGTTTCGATATTGGTGATTATTTTGGTGCAAACTTGGACGCCCTGTGGGATGCGGTAACGGGTGGCATTGAGTTGCCGGTTGAGATTAGTTTTATCCACTTTTCGTCGCAGAAACGAGTGTATTTTGCGGCTTTAGTTTTGCTGTTTGAAGAAGCCGAAGAAGAATTGGAAGGGGAATTGCAGTTTAACACCGTAGGGTGAGTTTTCCTTTCTTGTTCGTGAGTTTGGGCTTTCTGTTATATGACCGTGAGCACCTGAGATATTCCTCAGGTGCTCTATTCTACTTATTGAGCAAAGAAAATCGTATAACCTATTTTTATAGAGAAGACGAAAATATTTTATCAAGTGGGGAAAATTTTTATAAATATCATTAAAATGGTAAAAATATCAGATGTATTTATATTATTTTTTATCATCATTTGGGATGATCAATGGTTTTGTTTGGACTGGGGATATATTTCTTTTTTTGATTATTCAGCAGTGTATTGCGATATTTGTTTTAATGATTAATATCTAAAAGCATTTGATATTAAAGGATTTTTATTTGTTCTTCTGTTTTGTTTATATATATTTTAAAATA
>NZ_JAQRFO010000005.1:0-145636 GCF_028598775.1 Xenorhabdus aichiensis | reverse complement strand
CAGCCCAAACAGGTTTTTCTTCTCATCCGCCGACGACAAGACGGCACTGATAGCGCGGATCGGGCCAGCGTGGGAAATTTCCCCGACAACGCCGCTGACCAGACCATTAAGCACACTCTTCGGTATTGCCATTATTTCTTACTCCACTTGTCTTTAATGGATTGCTGAGTAGACGCCGCGTCCATTGCCGTTGTTGATTTCTGTGAATCGGGGACACGCCCGTGCATCCACGCATCCAGCGCAACAGTTTCCTGCCCTTTCTGGCAGGGAATACCGAGCTGTTTCACGCCATATTCAGCCACGCCCTGCTTAGTCATGCTGCTGTGATCAAACACCCCGACAAACGGCGTCAGCGCCTGCGCCAGCGTGTCACGGCCTGCCAGTTGCTTAATCAGTGCGCCCGTGTCCAACGTCGGCTTGGCTTTCGCCAGTCGGTTCACCTTACGTTTCAGCATGGAAATGTCGTCCATCGCCTGAATGCCCCGACGAATACGCTTGATACGACGGTTAAGGCTATCGGTCGTCGCCTGGTCAAGGTGCTCTTTCGCGGCTTCTATCGCTTCTTCAGCCGCTTCAATGGCAATCTCGGCATTCTCCACCGCTTCGGGTTCGCCCGTTTCCGCGGCTTCAGCGGCGGTTTCCGCTTCTTCGACCGCATCTTCGGCTTTTTTCTCTTCTTCTGAATCCTGCTGCTTTTGCTCAGGATCTTCGTCGCTGGTGTCTTTCTTTTCCGGGTCTTCATCAGTCGCTGGCGGACTACCTGCAATAGCAGCGGCAATCATCGCCTGCAACTGTTCGACCTGCTCCGGTGTGAAGCCGTTGTCCGCTGTCGGCTTGTCTTTCTCTTCTGGATTCATTCTGACTAACTCCATCGTATCGATAGTAATAACACTGTGGTCTTGCACGGCGACGTCAATGCCGGTTCGCCCTTCTTCAACCAGTGCAAGGTGATTCCCCCTGATATCACGCTGAATGGCGTCGTAATGCTCGCCCTCAAAAGTGCCGGGGGTGAATTCATAGCGGCAGCGATAGCCCGGTGATAACTCAATCTTGCCGTTATCAATCTGGTTCAGTGCCGCATTGGATAAGATCTTGATGTTGCCCCTGAGATAGGGGTAATCGAAGTAGACGTTTTCGCCGATCACGCCTTCAATGCCTTTTTTCTCGGCAGGGGTGCCGTCTTTGCCGAGCATCTCGTGCTCATCAATAAAAGGTTTGAGCTTGAAGGATTCGATAGTGGCGACACTTTCCAATTCTTCAGCCGGCCGATACACCCGATAGAGCTGGTCGGGGTTCGGTGCGCCAATTTCAGACCCCAGATAATCAAAAACCCCAACTTTAGTGATGGGGTTATCTTTGACTTCCAGCCAGCCGTTGAGGTCATACTGTCGTTTGCTCATGACTCGTCACCAAAATCCACGACAGGCGTCCAGAAACATTTGCAGTTGGGCAATTCCCCCGGCAAACCGCGCTGCCCTGTCCGTTCATCAATAATCGGCGGGTTATCCAGGTCGAAAACCTCACCCTCCAGTTTTTGATGCCACTGACGGGGTTCGGCACTGCCACCGGAGTGATGCCAGACCGCCTTGCGGATACCTGCTGACTTCATGCGCTCGTAGTTCGCTGCCGTGGTGATCTTGCGGGTCTGGTCTACGGCAATGAACTGCGCCCGTTTTTCTGTCACGCCGCCAATGTGTTTAATTTCCGCCAGCAATGTTTTCGCCCCCTCGCCCGCCTGACTGATCGAACGCAGTGCCGCCCCTTCGATACGAAAGTGGAACTGTTCAGGAAGGGATTTAATCAAGCCGACATTTTCCGCCGTGGCTGCTGTGATACGGTCTTTCATGGCCTCCGGCATGTCGGGGGTTTTGATGGTCAGTCCGCCGGAGAGTTGTTTAAGGGAATCATCCAGATTGCGTTTGGCGGATACATCCACCTGACTGACAAACTTATCGGCCAGTATGCTGGCTTGCTTATTAAAGATGCCGTCCCAGCGACGTTTTAACTTGTTCAGCCAGATACGGGTCTGGCTGGCAAAGCTGGCATCCATTGCCACCGAATCAAACTCCTCATGCAAATTTGTTAACGCACGCTCATACTCTTTTATCATCCGTTTTATCAGGTGTGACAGGTCACGTTGATAACGGTCCGTTGTGGCCGCCGGGTAATGCAGCGGCTTGCCCTTCATGACCGCCTGCCGCTGCACCGCCCAGCGTTCCCGCTTCGCTTGCAAGCGGATCTTCTTCTCCATAGTCTTCCTCGTTGATGTCCAAACCGAAGTAACTGGATTCTTTGTCAGACGCCAGCTTTTTACGAATATCCAACCCATCCACCGCGCCCACGTTGGCGTAGTTGACGGCAGTCTGGGAGTCTTTCAGCTCAATGTCGGCGTATTCTGATGCCGTCGGGCTATCCAGTGGCTGCCATGAGATACTGATATCGACGTTGGGCAGTCCTTCACTGCGCAATAGGATTTCATAATGACGCTGGAGCAGGTCTTCCAAATCGTTGGCCTGGATGCTTTCCAGTTCTTCGCGGTAACTCGCCTCTTCATACTCACCGGTCGCATTGAAACCCTTAGGTGTCGTGCCCAATAGCTTGGTTGCAGGCACATTCGCCGCCGCTGCGACCAGTTGATACTGGGTCATGATGGTGGCATCTAAATCCGCCAGTGAGGTATCGAACTGCTGTACCGTGTCTCCATTGCTGATGACCTGCACACCGTAGTTATCGCGCATGGAGGTAAAGTAAGCGATGTTTTCCGCAATCACGTCCTTATCGGCGTTTTCAGCGTCTGCCATACCAATAGTTAACAAGCGTTTGGTCATGGCCAGTTGTGGCGCTTCATTGGCAGTACGCTCTGAGGCATAGACGCGCTCGTAAACACGCTCAGGGACAGACACGCCAAAGTAGTTGTACATCGGCTTCAGCACATTCGGCACGGGGAACGGCACGAACTTCACCAGATGCGATTTGTGATAACGCCGCCCGCCTATCCGGTAATAGGTCGGCTCGTAAAAATTGAGCGAGGCAGGATCTTGCACGTTATCAGCGGTCAGTTCCGGCGTGACCCACTGCGGATCAATCTGCTTGATGCCTTTGTACGCCCCTTTCTGGATGCCATCAGGGTTAAACGGGTTTTCATACCACTCTTTTGGGTTAGGTGTTTCCACCACAAACAGGGCAATCCGGCCACCGTACACCCGCCCGAAATGCACCAGCTCTTTCATGGCATTGTTGATACGGTATTTTTTATCCCGCGTCTTGAGGCGGTCGATAACATCACTATCTTCACAGTCGATTTCGTACCCCTGCCGGATAGCATCACGAGCCGGCATGTTACACGCCTTGTCCACCAGCCAGTGTTTGGCGATCACCGCACACAGATTGTTGCCGATAAACATCTGATTGGCATACCACGCCGCTTGTGCTTCCGGGACACCGTAGACACTGCCCGCTTTGAATTGCGGTATCGTGCCATCAATCGAATCCATCGCCACGCCTTGAATAGCCGGCTGCGGCAAATCCAGCCCCTGAAACCCGCTTTCTTTTGCCAGTGCCGGATAGAGGTCTGTCGAGAACGCCGACCTTTTAACCGGGGGCGCATTGATTTTTCGCCTTGAGAACGGCCACATAATTACCTCTTGGTTGTAAAGAAACTGCCTTTCTTCTGGTACAGGTCACGCAGTGCCTGTGTCATCGCATCCACCACGTCATCATGTGCGCCCACGGGGAACGTGGTGATTTCGTCCACGGTATCCACCACCCACGGGGCGGTGTCTTTATGGGGTAGCCAAATATTGCCTGCTTCCCACTCAGCCGTCACCGCGTGGGCGCGGGCAACCTTGCTTCCGTCCGGTTCGACGGGGATCAGGCCGGATACGGTGCTTTTGAGTGAATCAATCACCGCGGGGCCATTGGCTTTATCTTCCACCAGCTTACGGCGGCCATCAGGGAAGTCTTCCGCCATTTTCTTGACCGCTTTCAGGGTGGCCGTAAAACTCATACGTTCGCGCACTTGATGCAATAAATAGGCGTTAGCGCCTTTCTTGCCCCAGACCTGACCGACCACGTAATCCGTGCCCTCACTGTCCTTAAAGGTCATATCCCAGCTATGGATAACCCGATCGAACTTCTCAGGTAAGTCTTTCGGCAAATAGTAGTTGACCCAGTCTTCTTTGAAGATGGTGCCGCCCGATGGCTTCGGTGACTGTTGGTACATCGCCGACCAGAAGTAATCACCAAGGATAACTTTTGTCTCAAGCAGTTTATCTATTGGATGTAACTCCGGTACCAACGCTTCGCCTGCTTCATTGATAGCAGGGAATGCCAGCACCTTCGCTTTTGAACTGATTTCAATCACCTTGCCGGATAAGTCATCTGTCGCCCAACGAGTCGCCATGATGATCTCGCCGCTGTTTTTCGACAGGCGCGTCTTGAAGGTGGAAACATACCAGTTCCAGATGGCATTTTTGGTTGTTGGGCTTAATGCTTCCTGGGCATTTTTAATCGGGTCATCAATAATGCCTAAGTCAACCTTCTTACCCGTTAATGGCCCGCCAACACCCGCCGCGATATAAGATCCCTTATTACCCACAATCTCGAAGGCTTCACTGTTACGCTTTGCCATCGTTTCAACGGTAACAACCCGCTTGGGATTTAGTGACGATGTGGGAAAAAGGTTTTTATACTCGTCACTCATCATAATTCGCTGGACATCACGGTTCATGTCACTGGCAAGGTCTTTACCGTATGACAATCCAGCAACACGCTTATCGGGATACTTACCAAAGAAGTACGCGGGCAGATAGCGCGAGACAATATCTGACTTACCATGCTGAGGGGGTGCGCCCAATATCAGGATAGGTCGCTGACCTGCCATCATATCAATCAGAAACTCGTCCAGTGCCGCGCAGACCTGACGCGAGAAATCACTGGTGATATATTCAGGGTTTATATAGCGGATAAAAGCATGGAGATCGTTTCTGGCTTCCCGCCGTCTAAGCAGTTCCGCCGCTGCTGCCTCCCGACTGACCTGAAATGATTGCGGCAAGTTCATCATCAGTAAGTTCCGCTGCGGTTGTGTTATTGATATTAATCGGGCCACCGTTCTTGCCCGTTAGCTCCGTCTTCTTCGGTGCATCCCAGCCCATCAGTTCAGCCAGTTGCCGAATGGCGGCTTTCGGATCATGCAGTTTCAGTTTGATGCCATCTTTGCCTGTGGTCAGCTCTGAGATGGCGCTCAGTGCGGCAGGGTTCTGCAAGGCACTATCCTTGAATTGCCATGAGGCTTGGAAGACGGGCTGACCTTCGTCGTCTTCCCCTATCTGACTGTTACGGAATTCAGCAATGTCATAGAGAGAAACACGGCCCATCGTAGAAAGTCGCTCTAAGGCTTCCTGACGGGTCATAACCGCATCAGAAACCGCTTCTTGGTTCATGGCGTCGAGAAAAGTTTTAACCTTAGGATTTCTTAGGATTTCGCTTGCGCTGGAATGAGCTGTTTCTTCCGTTTTAGCCTTATACCCTGCCTGTTTGTAGGCATCTATCTGACTCAGTCCTTTCAGGATGCCTAACGCGAATTTCTGTTGAAGTTTCGTTAAGGCATCAAAGAGAACCTTTTGTTCATCAGTGAACTGGATTTTCTTTTGTGCCATGTTTGATTCCCTATAAGCCTAATTAGTTATTGCCATCATTTTAAATCGCATTAAAATTCGTCAACTTATGTAAACATAAAAGGTCGATTCATATGGATAAGTGGACATGCACTCAATGTGGTGAAAAAGAAATATCTCAAGACACAGAATATTGTGAAAAATGTGCAGATGAGTCTTTTAAAAAGATTGGAGGATGGCTGTATCTTCCTGCTATCAGTCTGATATTTATGCTCATTTCGAGTATATATGAAATTGTCACAGGTATTCAATTAACATATACAACGTATGTCAGTCTCGCTGAAGGTTGGCGACCCTTGTATACATTTGTATTTATAATCGCAATTATCTTAGATATATCATTATTTATATTAATTATTTTCACTACTACTTTCTTTTTAAAAAAATCAAAGAAAGCTCCGCGTTTCTATATCTCTGTATTTATATTCAACATTGTTATCCAAGGTGCAACGATACTATACTCGATTGGTCTCGATGTGAAACCTGACATGGAAGATATTGCATATCTTGTCCGTGCTATTTTTTACTCTGCTATATGGATACCTTATTTCTTAGTATCAGTGAGAGTTAAAAGAACCTTTGTGAACTAATCATTCCGGCTTCTTTCTCCTGCAATTCTCTGCAACCATCTAAAATGTATTAGTGGTTGCAACCCTGATTATTCAAGTCTCACCAATGCTGCCCTAACATACTCCTGCAACCCCAGTATCATTTGCTCTGAGGTGGCAATGTGTTTTCTGCTCTCCGGTTCCACGCAATTTCTGCGTTCGCTGCCGTAAATTCCTCTGGCCCATTCGCATTACAGTCGGTACATTGCACAAAAAACCACGTGTCATCTGAATACGAGTTCATTTCTGCGTGCTCACTGTTACAAAACGGACATGGCTTGAGTTTGTTTGTTTCAGTCACTATTTTTTCTCCCACATTCGATATTAACGTAACCCTGCAAGTATCTTAATTTTGCGAGGTCGTTGATGATGTCTTCTCGGATATCGAGAACAGTTGATCCAGTTTCTCCAGAGATTTCGACGGTGGTTGCATCGACCATGCCGCGGGAGGAAGTGGCTTCAGACACGGAGGGGCAGATGGCTTTGATCCGCAGCTTGCGACGGCCAGCGGCAACATCAGACCGAAGATTATCGATTTCAGATTTGGCATTGTCGAGTTCCTGCCTGTGTTTGGTGTCCAGTTCATGCAGCATATCAATGTGCGTGCTCTGGTAGTTGATGCGGTCAGTCAGTTGCTGGATTTCGGTTGACTGGTGTCCATTAGCTTCTTTCTGTTTCTCATACTCGGAGCTGTAATGGTAGCTTCCGAATGTGGCTATGCCTGCAACGCCAATCAGAACAATGATCGTGTAGTGGGTTAATGTGAGTTTCATTCATCCAGCCCCCAACACGTTAGCTCTGCCTCTTGAGCACGTCGCTCAACCTGACCGTAACAGCCGTCCGCTTGGCCTTTGGTCTGTCGGCAATCTCGGCCACCGTCAAATACCCAGCGCTTGATTTCGGCACAGGCTCCTTTCTTGTCTCCGGCATTCAACTTACGGTAGAACGTGGAAGAAAAACATTTCCCTGGGCCAATGTTGTACGGGCAGAAACTGGCAATACCTGCTATCTGGGGTTCAGTCAATGGCACTTTGACATTGCGCTTTACCCATGCGATGGCTTGCTCTGCTTCTTTGGTGTTGAGGTCTTGGCACTGATTTGTCGTTAACTTCATACCTTGCCGAACGGGAACGCCATCAATGCGCGTCACGCCACGGCAGATAGTCCAGACACCGCCTGCATCGCGATATGCTGATAGCCGGTTGCCCTCTTTCTCGTCCAGAAACTGAGACAGTATTGCCGTGGCACCCGCACCGGAAAGTACCAGACCGATAACAGCAGCCGTTAACTTACTCGTCTTTTTCACGTCTGTTGAACTCCCGGTGTTTGTAGTACCAGTTCACGGCAAATGTGCCTATCGTGGAGAGAATACCGATTACAATTGCCCAGTCATTCAATGACAGAGCGCCGAGCATTGCAGTAAATGCGCCCCAGCCGTATGCAGTGGGGCTTGTGTATTTGTCCATACGATTCATATTCCACCCCACTGACGGAGTGATCATTAGATGAGTTAATAGGATGCCGACCACAACAGGAGATACGGAGGTACTGAGGGTGATTGCGGCGGCAAATTTGGTTAATGATCTATAGCCACTTCTAGTTTTCACCCCTCAAATGAGGGAGAAAAAACGGAAGTTGGATACGAAAAAGACCACGCAAATAGCGCAGCCTTGAATTTGAACTAACTGGCATTTCCGGATGGTTGAGTTGTAAACTCAAAGTTGACAAATGGCGGAAGATATATCGTTTACCTCTTGTTCTGTCTGCATGAACCGTTCTTCTTCCAACTCAACACCCAAAACACGTCGATTTAACTTTAACGCGGCTTTTAGTGTCGCCCCAGAACCCATAAAGAAATCCGCCACCAAATCCCCTTCACGGCTGCTGGACTGGATAATATGCGCCATCAAATCAGCCGGCTTTTCGCAGGGATGTTTGCCTGGGTAATACTGAACAGGTGAGAAATGCCAGACATCGGTATAAGGCACCTCTACCGTGACCGAGAACGAGCGGCGCAACAAACCGTATTCTTGCCGCAATTCTTCATACTGACGTGACAAAGTCAGGTTCGATTCCACCAGCTCATCATAGGGCTTGTTCAGTTCTCCACGCTGGTGCTTTTCTTTAGCGACACAATCAAACAACACCTGCAGCTTTTTATAATCCCCTTCATTGGGTAATTGCCACTGGCTGTCGTTGAACCAATGACTGGCCATCTGCTTTCCTGTCGCTTCGTGAATGTCTTTTGCCGTGACACCTAACGCTTTCCGCGCATGACGAAAGTAATCTACCAGTGGCTTAAATACCGACTGTTTCAGTTCCCGGCATTGTTTGAAATAACCATCGCCTTTCGGGTGATATGGCCCTTGGTAATGTTCGGCAAAAATAATGCGTTCTGTTGCCGGAAAATACATTCGCAGGCTTTCTTTGTTTTGTCTGCGCCACGGACCGGACGGTTTCGCCCAGATAATATGGTTTAGCACATTGAACCGCTCACGAACGAGCAGTTCAGTATCTGAGGCCAGACGCGAACCACAGAACATGTACAAACTGCCATTGGGTTTCAGTACCCGCCAGAACTCGGCCAGTATTTCGTCCAGCCACGCAAGGTACGCCGTCACATCTTCCCACTGCCTGTCCCAACTGCAGTCTTTCACGCGAAAGTACGGCGGGTCAGTGGCAATCAGGTCTATGCAGTTGTCCGGTAACGTTTTGATAAATTGCAAAGAGTCGTCGTTAATTAATGTGATACCACTTAAATTCACAATATTTTCCCTAAATCGACGCTGGCTGGCTCTCTGGAAGCACAGGATGAACGGCGGATGTTGTTCAATCCACCCGACGTTCATTTCCCCCTTAAGACACTACCCCATCAAGGGCAACGCTTGAAAAAGGTGTCGTTGTCCCGGCTTTCCATCAGGCCAGCCAGACAAAATTGAGTTAAAAGTAATTGGCAACGCGGCGCTGATAGCCCCGTCAGGGTGGAAATATCCGAAACAGATACCCAATCATACAGGGGGGCAGTTTCTAAAACACAGGCAGCGGCTGTTGTCATATCTTCATGTTTTAGCATGATAATTTAAACCTTGGGTCAGTTATTGTGCATAGACACACATGTAACTCTGACCGATAACAACAGCAAGTCTTATCTGAATTTCAGGCATAAAAAAACCCCGCACTGGGCGAGGCCGTTGGTCACGAATGCAAATATCGCAACATATACTGAAATACTGGCTCATTAGTTCAAAGATGTCAACACGTTTGCTGCAATATTTTGCTCTTCAAAAGCATCTTTTAGCGGCTGATATAATAAATATTCTGCTGCTCTCAATATTTCTTCAACTTCACGCCGACAAGTGGACATTGATGGTTTACGTTTACGCAACATGCCATTTCTGCGGATCATAATTCTTGGCGGAACCGTAGCGTGATAATGTCTGGCGATAGCCCTATCGGAAATACCATAAACATATCGGCTCAATAACATCCCAAATGCCATCCTATCAATGTGGTATATGTGATCTACTACTCTTGCAATTAACATACCGTCATCATCATTGCATATCGGGCGCTCTGGATAGACCCGCAACTCAACGGTAGCCATAAACTCAGCTATCATACTGCTCTGGCGCTTGTCCAGCCTGCCAGAGTAAACCCATGCACCAAACTTAGATAACCAGTCCTGCAACCAGATTTCTTGTGATTGGGTTAATTGCAGCCCATCCGTTGAAAATATCACACCCGACATAACCGTACCTCTTCCACTTCCTTTTTAACCTGAGACAAGAGTTCTGTTTCCGTACCGTGGGTCACCTGCCATGTTTTCGGTGCGGCATGAAAGCCCGTGGAATAACATGCCCGGTGGTGACGGGGACACAGTGGCAGAACGGAGAAGTGATCCGCCCGTTGTGCCATGCCCTGTCCCGTTCTTACATGATGGATTTCCGCCGGCGATGCGCCCAATCCCCTATTCCGGCAACAAATACAGCCCAGTGAGGCCACATCCGAAAGCCACTGTTTTTCACTTTTGGTCATTGGTCTTGCCTCTCATTACAGAAAATCGAACAACTGAGAGGCGGCATTCTCCGCCGCCTCCCTGGTCGGAAAAGTACGGTAAAGAATAAAATTCCAAAGCACGTTTAATGTGGCTTTATAGAGTTCACTGAATTCAAGATCTTCCATCCTGGCAAAGGAAATAGAGCGGGGTTCACGGTAGAGGGTGCCGTTCGGCATTTCATAAGTATCGTAGTGACCCGCTTCCACGGTCGCCCAGCGTCGGAAAGCATCAAAGGATTTAGCGGCGGTAATGTTGTGGGTGCGTTTTTTTGATAGGCCGGCAAGGTATTCATCCGCCGCAGATTGTAAGGCATCTTCACTGCCGGCGAAGTGTGCAAGATATTGTACGTAGCCACGCACAAGTTCTTTTTCTTCGGGTGAAATGGTGCCGCCAGTGGGTTCCCAGTATTCATAGCCGAGATTCAGGAGGGCAAAGTATTTGCGGTGGAAACGCGGGTTACGGGCTTTCTTAAAATCAGCATAAAGCACATCGCCACACTTCACTTTGAAGTGCAGGTATTCCCTGGCGGCGGGTGTTGCCGGTCGCAGGGTGTCATTGGAAATTTTGATAAAACTATGCTGCGCCATTATTGATCCCTTAAGGTAATGGCACAGCAGCTTATGATTAGGTTCGGGTGTTCAGGCCGATAAGAATAGAATAACAGGTGTTAATGTTAATTCCCAATTTTACTTTCTATTGAATAAGTTAACGACATTTGCATCTTGCTGTGCAGGGGACACATTAACATTATTTTTCAATTGTATTCGAGACTGAAAATCAAGCACCTGTGACTCTGATAAGAATCCTTTAGGAACCGAACATAAATCCTCCAAATCACCTTTGGGGAAACTAAACTCTTCAAGAAGAGTTTTTTTATTAAACATTCCCGAATCCAGTAATAGATTCAGGCATCGAGGTAATAAGCGAACCAATTCTGGTTTTCTAAGATCATCAAGTGGCTCTCCTTTTCTCCAGCCTCTGGCAGAAATACTTTTATATAATCTCTGATATTCCAACAGCGATATTAATTCCAAATTTCGTGATCTCAATATCATAGCTTGTGCAGACATCCCCCAACGATTTTTTAGAGCAATAAAATTCTCTAATGTCGGATATGGAGGAAGTTCCACAGAAAATGATTCTTCCGGCAACATAAAACACGACGCAAACTTATGTGCTTGTTCTTCTATTGGGGTAAAATTAATATTATCAAATTTGTTTATATATCGATGTAAAACTATATGACCTAATTCATGAGCAGCATCAAAACGACTACGATAATAATTATCTTTGTCACTTGCTAAGATCACATATGGTCTATTTTCTAGGTTATTCCATTGAGAATAGCCATCCATGACAGAACTACCCTGTTCAAATCTGGAACAAACTACTCCCGCATTTTCCATTACAAGTAATAGATCATCTATCGGTGCAATACCTAATCCCCAAACTTTTCGACATTCAAAAGCCATTCTCTCAATCAACTGATCATCTATTGCTCTATAATCAGTTACATTCAGATGAGGAATATTAACTTCTGGGTAATCAAGGTATTCTTGCATCTTACATGATAATTCTTGAAACCATTCCATGTATCGCTCTGAGGCGATACATAAGTCTTTTGCCGTGCTTGAAAGTGTTCGGAAGAATACTGGTTTCTTTTCAAACTTAACAATAGACTTTGTAAACCAACTTACCGGGCAATTAAGAATTTGACTTAAGCTGTGCAATACTTCTGCATCAGGGGAATGATTACCATTTTCCCATTTGGTAATCGTTGATGGAGAGCGTTCCACTAATCTACCAAGGTTAATTTTCGATAATCCCCTAGCTTCTCTTATCTGTGTCAGCCTTTCGGGTTGGAAACCAGAAATTCCCACTCTCATAATGTCTCACCTATTTACTTTCCTGATCCTTCAGGCGCTGTTTAAGCTTAGGTACGACCATATCAGGAATAACTATCTTCTTCTCTCCAGTGTAGAGCATTAAAAGCTCCGTGATAGATTTATCGTAGTGATAACCTTTCATGTTAGTGAAAGGAACCACTATCCTCAAATCCATCATGCTAACCTGAGATTCATGATATGGAGGGTTAATATTTATTAACAACATACCTAACGTATTAATGTCATTATGCTTACTATCAGTTTCCTTGAAAAGATCCGGTGTATAGCCTTCAAGCTCTTCATTTAATTGAGCTATTAAAGAACGATGTTTAGCTTTTCTTACGCGGGGTTCATCATGATTGATCCCGATTCGGCTAATTTTAACACCTTCTGACTCAATAATAATGTAACTTTCCCCTTTGGGGTATGTATCAGTATCGTAACAAACATGACCTGAGTTAATTGCCGCCTTTCTTAGCGCAGAGTTGAGAGCATAATGCCTAACCTGAGGTCTGAGTCTGTACTGCTCCGGTTCACCCAGTTTCAGAACATCACCTACAATAACTTCCTGCGCTGCAGCATATGCAGCAGGTAACTCATCTTGGAGATTAAGCCAAAAATCGCGCCTGAAGGCATTCATAACTAAATTGTTAATATCGTCTTGTATATCGTTAATGCTCATTTAGATACCCTGATTTCGTTAAGCGGATTTCATGGTAGTTTTTTTTCGTTTTGAACGCAAGTAACAAGCTTAGTATATAAGCTGCATATTACACATTCAGTTTCAGCACATGCCAACCCAATGTATTCCAGCAGGCTGCTTCACCCGAAAAACAACATTCAGTTACCGGCAGTGATTCACCACACTTTTCACACTGTTGCTGCCGTAGCTGCTCTATCTGGGTTTTCAATGAACGGTCATCCATTCTAATTAACAGGGTGAGATATTCATTAACCTCGTAAGGTTCCCTGCCCGGTCTTCGGAGAGCACCGTTACGCTTCAACATCTCCAGCTCCTGGTTATCCATCCGCAATTCTATTTTGGTAAAGCCAGCTTCCTGCTGGCGTTTACGTTGGGCGGCTTTGCGTTCGGCGGGGGATTTAGCCATGAAAACCACCTTTAACATCATCCAAGCGATAAAGCTCTACGGTGTGGCTTGCTTCAAAAGGGATCGGATAGCCTTCCAAATGAGTCCCTGTTTCCCGCATTTTTATTATTTCTTCTTCACTCGTCCAGGCTATTGGACCGATGCTTTCATAGGCGGCCAGTTTTTCAATCGCTTCACATAATCGAATTATTTGGTAGTAGTTGCTTAATGCTGAGAGATATTTTGCTGGGGTGGTATCTTGCCCCCAATCATCCTTTATTTGAGTTTGTAACCAGACAAAATCATACCTATCAAATTTCACATCAATGGCTAATTTCTTAAGCTGTTTCGCCAATTCAATCACATCATTGGTGTTTAGATGCTTATTCATGCTTATTTCCCCACCCTGTCGTAAACAAATCTGATTAACGCCATCACAGGCAAGGAAACAGGAAACGTCAGGATAAGAAACAGCACGGTCATATAGAGCCAAAACTCCCCATCAGAGATAAGCTCCCGGTAGCCGATCACTTCGTCTTTCAGGTAATGCAGATAATTACTTGGATGTTTCATTGGTCTTGCCTCTTAGGGTTTATATGATTTCACGCCAGTAATTCAGGCGCGTTCTGAAGAATTCCCGCTGATCATCAGGGGCCTTCTCAATCTCAACTAAGACGGTTGTCCGGCTGATTTTCTCCTTCTTTAACTGTTTAATTAACCGACTGGCCTTTAAATCCCAGTTTTCCAGATCACGATATTCTTGTGGCCATAACCCACGGTTGTGTGGCAACCCCGCAGGTAAATAATCAGATTGTGTGCTCATGACTACGCCTTGGATTCTGCCGAAAGACGTCTGATGATTGCTTTTTCAGTCGGCTTCGGGGCATCCATTACCTGTTTGTAGATCCGCTTTTTCTTCGGCGTATCGCATACCAAAGCATACTGAACAGCGTCTAGGGGCATTTTGAGCAAAATAGCAATGCTTTCTGGCGTTTTGCCGAGTCGGGATAATTCATAAATTCCCCTGACAATAGCCTGCCCATAGTGGATACGCTGACCAATACTGATACTGGGTTCAGATACCGTTGCAGGCTGGGAAACCTGAGCTAACTCTGGTTTAGGTTGGAAGGGCTGGCGACTGCGAGCTCGCGCTGCCTGATTGAAACTGTCGATAATGCGGGCTGTGTGGTCGCATCCATCATCCACAATGCTGCGGCGGTCAATAATCAGTTTGTTTAAGCTGGTCTCGTTGGTCATGGGTCTTGCCTCTTTTGGGTCATTTTTGGTTGTTTATGGTCATGGGTCAAAAGGCTTTGTTTGCGTAACGGTTCTCTTTCTGCTTCGCGCTGGCGTTCTGTTGCATCCGGCAGACTTCGGAAGCGATAATCTGGTCGGTGGGCAGGTAATGCCCGTTTTTAAATTCCTGATACACGGTACCGGTTTGCCCGTGGCGGTTTTTTTCCAGGATAATTTCGGCAAAGTTCGCCGCTGGACTCATTGGGTTATAAACGGCATCGCGGTAGGTGAAGATAATGTGATCCGCGTCCTGCTCCAAACTGCCGGAGTCACGTAAGTCGGCGGCTACAGGACGACGCTGATTAAGCGGGCGTTTATCTACATCCCTTGAAAGCTGACTCAGGGCAATAACAGGCGTGCGTAAACGCTTCGCCAATCCCCGCAAAGCACGCGATATTTCGGCAATAGCCAGATCATTACGTTCGGCTTTCGGCTTCTTTATCAATCCCAGATAATCAACAAAGATGCCTTTCAGATTGGGATGACGGCGCTTGTGAATTTCGCTAATGGCGCAGATTTGTTCAACGCTGAGATCAGCGGCATCCAGCACACTGATATCACGCTCCACTAGCGTGCCGATAGCGGCGGTGATTTGCTGCCAGTCCTCATCGTACAAATCACAGTTCCTGAGTTTGGAAACAGGCAACTTCGAAGATCCCGCTACCAGACGCTCAGTAATTTGCTGGGCGGCCATTTCCATGGAAAACAGTAACGCGCCCCCTTCGCCGCGGGTCATACCTTCAATCATGCACAGCGCCAGTTCCGTTTTCCCCATACCCGGGCGGCCGCCAATAAATATCAGGTCCGTAGGGTTGAAACCGCCCGTGAACACATCCAGGGGTTCAATACCCGTTAAGATCATGCCGCGGTTATCCTCACCTGAATTACGTTTTTCCAGTGTTTCGATATAACCTTCAATCAAGGTATTCATGGCAGCCGGCACTAAGTTCTGATTATCACGGGCCAATCCATTTAACGAAGCGGTGAATTCATCAATCAGGATTTCCGCTTGTGTATGGTTCTGAGCCGCCAATATATCCCGCTGGTAATTGCCGATCAGCGTGACCGCCTCACGGACACGCCAGCAGCCCATGACTTTCTCGGCGTAGCCTTTTAAATTCGCCTGCCAAACCGGTGTCCTAGTCAATTCCAGCAAGTTGGCCAGCACCCCTTTCTTTTCTCCCATCGCATCGGCGATAAAAAAGGGATCAATGATTGAGCCGCCCAACGCCTGCTTCTTGATTTCAATGTAAACCTGACGAAGGTGCCCTGAATTGAACGCCTCTTCCGGCAATATGGCCAGAACATCATACGCATCCGGTGTGGCCCCGCCTGACAGTAATCCGCTAATAACGGCAGTTTCTAGATCATGGCCGTTCATGTTATTTCCCTCTCCGATAACTGTCCCAGTTAAACGCCAGTACCACACCGCCCTGTGACATACGGTCGATAATCCGTTCGCCCAGGAAACCGGACAGCTCGGAAAGGGGCAGGTTGCTGATCAGAATGGTCGGCAGCAGGTCTTCATAGCGGTTGTTGATGACTTCAAACAGAATATTGCGTTCGCTGTCCGTGCCGTACTGCACCCCGATTTCATCAATGACCAACAAATCCATTTCGCTATAGAACTGCAGGGTTTCGAACTCAGTCTGTTCGGCTTCATGGTTCCACGAACGGCGGAATGCCCGGATGATACGCGAGGCCGTTGTCATGAACGCCCGTTCCTGTTTCTCCGTGGCCACCACCCGGCAAATTGCCACGGCCAGATGGGTTTTTCCTGTGCCCGGACGACCACACAGAACCAGTCCCTCCCCCGCTTGCTTGCGCGCTTCCCAGCTGTGGGCGTAGTTCTGGCAAATACCGAAGTTATGCCTTGCCGCCTCTGATGAGAGCTGGTAATTCGCAAAAGACGCCTGAGCAAAACGTGGGGAAATGTTCACCTCACGGAGTAAATCAGCTTGAGTCATGACGGGTCTCCCTGTTCGATGTTTTTCGACCAGTATGAATCCATCGATTCATAGTGTTTGTGCTCAAAACCTGTATGTGTGTTGGGACGCGATTGACGCTCCTGTTGGATTTTTTCAGGAAATAAGCCCTGCCAGCTGTTAACAATCGAAGTCATAATCACCTGATCTGCATTCGAACATGTAGCCAACATCTTGGCCTGCTGTCTGCAACTGGTTTCGGTCAACGGCTTTTTAATTTCCTGCCTGAATTTCACCCAGTCAGCCCAGACCTCTGCACTGACGTTTTCAGGTTTGGCCGTCAGTGGATCGAATTTTGATTTTCTCGACGATTTTTCCCCTTGGGGGGTAAGGGGGGTTTTAGGTTCTTTGACTGGTTCAGAAGAGTGACTGGTTCTGGGTGCAGCATTTGCACCACTTACCCCCGCAGTATTTGCACCACTGGGTGCAGGAGATGCACCATAGGGTGCAGCATTTTCACCCTCGCCATCCGTGGGTTTATTCAGATTCAAATAATAGATATTTGACTGGTTCAACCCGCTGTTTGTTTTGCGAGTGGCCACACTGACAAAACCCCGTTTGACCAGTTGTTTAATATGGTTTTGAACTGAACGTTCTGACATTTCACACTGTTCAGCAATATGGGGAACAGATGGCCAGCACTCACCCTGATCATTGGCATTGTCTGCCAGTTTGATGAACACGAGTTTCCGCAGTGGATTACCCACCTTCCGACTCATGGCCTTGACCATTAACAACATACTCATGCCTAAACCCCCAAAGACTTCGCAATAGCACGACATACCGCCTGATGCTCGTCAGGGGGCAGGTTCGCGGTTTTCAATATGGACTTCAATTTTTCGTACTTTTCCCAGGCACTTAACGCCGCTTCCTTACGGCTGTCGTAAATTTTTGACACTTCTTCGAGGGTGGCGGGCTTATCGTTCAGGCGAAAGCCATTCCGATAAGTAATCTTATCGAGGGATCTCAGCATTGGTCTTGCCTCTCAGTTAATGCACGTTGGTCAGACGTGGGTTTATTGCATTCAGTGCAGACACCGCTATCGCTATTCGGTGTGACATGTCACGCCCTCCAAGTAGTGTTTCACTCATTGCTGCCGCAAATTCCCTGATCGCAACAGATGCGAGATAATTCAGGTTATCTGCACTCGTTAATCTCGCCCGCCGTTCTGCGGGTAATGCCGCCTCAATCGCAGGCAACAGTTCCGAAATTTTGCGTTGTGCTGCATTTGAGTCACTACGTAACCATCGAAAAATCTGCTGTCGGTTGTTGTTTATCGCTTTCCAGTTAGCTTTCCCCATCCCGTCTTCAATCTGATGTAACCGAGACTGAGAACGGCCATGACACAGCAGGAAATACATTCGACTGACTTCAATTGCTACATGCTCCTGTCCTCGTTCTATTGCCCAAGCCTCAACTTCGGCTTTGAACGTATTAATGTCTTGCTCCACGATTTGCGTCTCCTGTCGCAATGTTGATTATTAAGAATCAGTTTTTCACTAATTCATCAGTTAACATTCATTTCAGGCCATATCCTTTGCCAGTCATGGGGGCGAAGATCCTGTCTTGTCACTTTCCCATTGGTGGCATTCTCTATATCAAAACATCTGGCCGGAGGAACTGGAGCATGACCATGCGCCATTTGTGATAGATAGGAACTAGACACCCCAAGCTTCTCAGCAAGAAGTTTGGCGTGACCTCGTTTTAAGCTGGAAATGTAATCATCTAATTTCATAACTACTCCTTCTTTGGAAATAGGAATAGTTTAATAAACGCTAAACATTTGTCAAGTATTTGCTTGTTTAGTGAATACTAATCACAATTTAGCTGGTAGAAAAGATAGTTAAATCCCCATATACATGGATTTTTATAAGCAAAATGAGCATGAAAAACATCAGGCAACAACGCCTAAGAGATTGGTTTTCTGGTAAAACTCTTCCTGAAAAAGAGAAGAGCTATTTGTCGCAACTTATGAATGGCAAAGCATCTTTCGGTGAAAAAGCAGCAAGACGCTTAGAGCGAGATTACCGAATGCCGGATGGATATTTGGATACTGATACAAACAACTCTGAATTAGGAGACCAGCTGCAAATAACATTAACCCCTAGGCAAAAAATTCTATTAGAACTATTCGACGAACTGCCAAATAGTGAAGCCGATGATCTAATAAAAAATCTTGAGGAAAAGAAACGGCATTACGATAATTTACTAGAAGAATTATTATATAAAAAGAAGCAAAAGAAAGTATAGAAAAAAGTCACTAATCGACTTTTTTCTTACTTATCAATGAGATTAAAATTTCATTTTGGATCCCACGGAATAAACCATTAACCTAAATCACCCGAATCACAATTAACCAGCCTTTAACCAACACTAAAAATTACCATGATATATGAATGTGGAATTCTCTAAGGCTATCTTGACCATCCAATTCCACAGTTCTCCCGCCAAGGTAAAATTCAATCCAGTTCACACCTTAGAATAGACACAAAAAATAAAATTGAAAATAAATCAAATAGTTAAATTAAGCACACCGATAAGAATACCTTTTTGGTTTATTTTTTACTTTACTTTTAGTTTACTAATTACTAAACTTCATTCCAACAGCAAACAGGCAGGACGCCCACGAAGTAGCCGCTACCAGCGTATGAAGAGGTAGATGATTTGCTCAGATAATACGGCACAGCAGCCGTTTAGGTTAAGTGTTCAGACCGAATTTACAGCTTCAGTTGTCATGAAGGAGGAGAACCGCAGCGCTCATTATGACCTGCCATGATTACCACTTTATGATAACTGGATTTATCCCAACACCAGGGAACATTGTTAATCGAGACCAATCACCACAGAGTGATACGTAAAGAGGCGCAAAGACGGTCGTCATTCCTTGACCAGGGTAAAGCGACGCTGGATAGCGTAACCAGCACCTTTTAGTTCGGAGACCATCATCTACATGATGATACGTAAGAGGCAACGAGTGACCTGACAGTCCGGAAAGACGGGTACTTTACAACAGACGTAAAAAAACCCACCGAAGTGGGTTCTTTTACCCCGAGTCGCCGACCAAAGCTATCGGGATTTCTAACGGCAGAGACCAATCCGCCGTAAGAGGCAAGACCAATGATTTCCATCACTGATCATTAATAATATATCAGGAGTTGCTATGAAAGCACAACCTAATACACTCAAAGTCACCATCTATGTTTATGCCAAAGAAGGTTTGGATAAACAGATTGAATTCAACAACCTCACCTTCAAACCCGCTAACACAGCCTATTGGGGCGCATTAGTCCATCGGCATGACGTGGAAATAACGCTCCCGTCAGTTAACAAATCTGACCTAATCCATGCGCAGATCAACGCGCTCGAAGCTGAAAAAGAAAAGGTTCTGGCCAGTGCACAAATAGAAGTGAATCAGATCGAAGACCGGATCCAGTCACTGCTGTGCATTGAAGGCGAACCCGTTTCCGTTTCTGATATGGAACTCCCTTATTAAGCCAGGATGAATTATGCAAAACATCGATGATGTGATTGAAATGATTCTGGATGCTGGCCTAATCGCTGTCGAACATGAAAACAACAGCGATTGCGGGGATGGAGTGACACATATCTCCATTCTGGGTGGAAAGCGTCGGGTGGAATACTACCCGACAACGGGGATGGTTTACTCAAACCCGGTTAAGGATATCTATTCCAAGGTTCGGCTTCCCAAGGCAGGCATTCGAAGAGCCATCAAACTGGCTAAAACAGGCAATTAACAAGAGGCAAGACCAATGACAACCTATGTTTGTGTATTTGAGCCGACCCAAGAGGCTCAAAAGGACGGCGCAGTATCTTTAGCCATCGCCATTGAAGCGAACTCCATCAAAATGGCGAAAGCAATGGCCATTGTTTTTTTGGGCGATGAGTACCCCGAAGACATGGATAAATTTAATACCCATGCACCGATTATTTGTGAAGATCAGCTCGGCTCCCCTCGCCCATCTATTGGCACATTTGATGAAAGGTTTGCCACTGAATACGAATTCAATGGCACAACATGGCAAGCCAGAACGCTCGAACCCGCGAAAAGCCCGGCGATTGCTGAACGCGAGTTTATCCATACTTACGCCACACTGGATTTAGAGATCGCGTTGGCACTGGTGGACGGGGACTTTTATTGCTGGGCCATTATGTCACACAGCATGAAGGCCGCCAGGCAGCTGATGGAAGATCACAATGAAGCATGGCGTCGCTGGTCAATGGCATTTCGTATCAGAACCGACGCCTTGTCTATTCCACGGGAAACTATCTTCAGGGTGGTACGTGAAGGTAAACGACGCCCTGAATTCCTGACCAATGCCATCGCTATGAAGGAATTTTTAAACCGTGCTTTGGGTGATGCACAGCCTGTACCTGAAAAAGAAACGGATTTGCCCATTGAACCGATATCTGAACCGCTGGCCACAGTAACAGAATCTGTTACTAACGACACTCAACAGGCCGAACCCCAATCCGAAGTGGAAAAAACCAAGACTAAACCCCGTAGGACGCGGAAAAATAAGCAGGCAGAAGAACCGTTACCGAGTGAAACTACCTTGCCGGCTGAAAAAAGCGAAGATGATACTGAAGAAACAGATCAGGCTCATGTGACCTGTCACACCGACACGGCGAATGATAATTTCCAGTATCGTGCAAACATTCTGGAAGAAGCCATTAAAGCGGGGAATGACGAGCAGCAAACCAATTTCCGTATATGGAAAGCCGTCCAGCGTACAGATCCCCGCTTTACTAAGCCACTGGAAGGGATGGGGTTCAGCGGTACCAGTATTAACAGTAACTACATGTTTATGAGAGCAACTGAGATATTTGGACCCGCGGGTGAAGGTTGGGGCTATCAGGTAATGGAAGAAAAAATGATCAATGGCGCCCCACTTTCTGAGCCTGTTTATGACAGCCAAAATAAGTATATTGGGACGCGTATACTACGCGACAGTGATGGTACGTTGTTCTGCGAGCAGAATCACTCCATCAAAATTTTGTTCTGGTATCTGATTGAAGGTGATATCCGGGGAGAAATCGAAAGTTACGGTGCTACTCCTTACCTTTATAAAAGCAAAAACGGCATCAGAGCCGATAGTGAAGTGATAAAGAAATCATTAACTGATGCTATCAAAAAAGCCTTGTCTATGCTCGGATTCAGCGCTGATGTCTTCATGGGAATGCACGATAACCCTGAATATCTGGCTGACAATAAAATTGAATTCGGGATTAAGGCGGCCAGCGATAAAGCCGAAGATTGGGTTCGGCTCCGTAAGGAACTGGACGATAAATTCACACGCAATACCGAAACCATGCGCACTGCTGTCAGCCAAAATGAAATTCGCGGCATAGCATCCACCCTCACCCGCGAATTAGGTATTCATTTAGAGAGTGCCAGGGCCAAAGCCGACAAAGATTATGAAAAATATTTGTCTGGCCGCCTGCGTCGTCTGACTGAAATTGAAAAAGAGTGTTTAACCCAACTTGAAGAAGAGGCAGACCAATGACCACAACTGCGATTGCATTAGCCGCTGATTATGACGAGCTGCAGAAACTGATCGAAGCCGGTGACTTTTCCCCGGAGGATATCGCCGACACGCTGGAAGGGATCGAAGGCGAATTGGGCAACAAGTTCGATTCCGTCATGGTTCACGTTCGCAACCTTGAAGGACAGGCCAGAACGCTGGATGAAGAAGCCAAGAGGCTGACAGAACGCAAGAGATCCTTTGAAGGACAAGTCAAGCATCTCAAGAAGTACATATTGGAATGCTTGCTAAAAGCTGAGCTGAACAGTCTTAAAACCACCAAAAATACCTTTAGCGCCCGTCAAAGCCCGGCCAAAGTCATTATCGATAATGAGATATTGTTGCCTGATGATCTTGTCGATGTACAAACCATCACGGCACCGGACAAGAAAGCGATAAAGGACGCTATCGAACGCGGTGAAACCGTTCCGGGTGCGCATATCGAAATTGGGGAAAGAAGTTTGCAGGTTCGTTAACCATCAGATTATGCCCGGTGATTCGGGCATTACGGAGGACATTATGGCAGCAAAACTCGAAATTAGTATTTTTTATAACGAAGAAATCAAGCAGTGTGAAGTGACCTGGTCAGCAGACAGTTCTGATGATCTCGTTCCAATGGAAAAATCAATATTGGAGCAATTGGCAACTACTTTGATGAATCAGCTCAATTCCGGTACTCATCACGGTCAGTTGCATTGAGAGGGTCTGCACGATGAAAAACAATCTGGAAGATTTACATAATCATCTGTTTGCCCAGCTAGAACGCCTCTCTGATGAAGCACTGACAGGCGAAGAACTCAAAGATGAAATTGCCCGTTCGAAAGCGGTTTCGGCTGTCGCCAACCAAATCGTGGAAAACGGCAAACTGGCCCTCACGGTGCAAAAGATGTTGGGTGATAACGAAATTCAATCAGCACCTAAATATCTGGAGGTTAAATAATGGCGTGTTTTGTCTATACCCCTGCAATGGAAAACTGGATGCGTGAACATTATTTATTGCGGCTGGACACACTCACCTTAGCCTTTAATCAGCAATTTCATGTTACCCGTTCTTCAGAGGCCATTAACGCATTACGTAAGCGTCTGAAGTTAAAAACAGGCCGTAGTGGTTGCTTTACCCAAGGTCACTCTCCAGCCAATAAAGGTAAAAAAGGATTAACCGGTGCAAATACCGGGTCATTTAAGAAAAATCATCGTCCCCATAACGACCTGCCTATCGGCAGTGAAGTCGTCACTCAGGACGGTTATGTCAAAGTCAAAGTGGCCATTCCCAGTAAATGGAAACTTAAGCATCGGCTGGTGTGGGAACAACATCATGGCCCGATCCCCAAAAGCGGCGTGATTAAATTTATCGATGACAATAAACAAAATTGTGTCATTGAAAACCTGATGCTGGTATCGAAACCAGAACATGGAGTGATTAACCGCTACTACCCGCATGCCCCTGCTGAATATAAACCGACCACTGTTCAGCTTGCACGCCTAAAAATAGCCATTAGAGATAAAACAAGAGGCCAGACCAATGCTTAAACATCAACACCGTCGTAACCAAGCCGTCAGGCTCACCCTGCCCGATGGCACGAACGGCCTGATCGTGACCGACCGCCGCTGCACAATATCCTACGATTTTCCGGTCGAGATAAAAATTGAGCCGGTTGGCCACAATCAAAAGACTGAGGCCGACAGCCTATCCTTCACCCGTAAAACTGATTAAGCCTAATCAGAAATTCGGCTACGTAATGAATAGCATGATGGTCAACCCACCCAACGGAGAACCATCATGCAACCCTGGCAACCCGGACAACAGCTATTAACTAACTTCGATATCAAACTGGGACGATTAGCGGCCAGTGTCAAAAACACGCCCTGCAATCAGGGGGATATTGCCCGTGCCTGCAACACCGCTGATCTGATCATTCTATCGATGATGAGGCAAGACCATGAAAAACCAATGCGACATTATCACCGATAAGGAGATGGCAGAATTGACCGGCTATCAAATACCTTCCAAACAGTGCGAAGTACTGGCCAGACATGGCATTTTCTTTATCACGCGACCCGATAATAAACCCAGAACGACCTGGCAGCATTTTAACCATCCCATGATTGCCACTCGCTACTCTAAACCGACCGAAGAGCCAGACTTCGAGAAGGTGTAATTATGGCCAGAACAAGGAAAAATCCCGCCGATGCGAAGTTACCCAAACGGGTCTATCGGGGAAAAACCAAATATGAATTTCATCCGGCCAGAGGGGGATCTATTTCCCTCTGCCCTCTGGATGCACCACTTTCAGTTATCTGGGCAGAATATGAAAAAATTATTTGTGACATGTCACGGGAGGAAAACACGGTATCAGAGTTAATCAAACAATTCCTGGCCTCCGCCACCTTTCAAGATCTGGCGATGGAAACCAAAAAAGACTACCGAAAATATGCCAACAAGTTGATCCCTGTCTTCGGAAAAATGTCACCGGACAATGTGAAACCTGAGCACGTCAGAAAATACATGGACAAACGCGGCCTGAAGAGCAGAACACAGGCTAACCGCGAAAAAACCTTTTTTTCCCGTGTCTACAAATGGGGATATGAGCGTGGAATGGTCAAAGGCAATCCGTGTACGGGTGTGAAGCAATACAAGGAGAAGGCACGGGAACGGTATATCACCGATGCAGAATATACCGCACTTTATTCTGTTTCCCCTGTCATTGTTAAAATGGCAATGGAGCTGGCTTATTTATGTTGCGCACGACAGGCCGACGTGCTGTCACTCACCCGCTCACAGTTAATGGAGAACGGGATCTTTATTCGCCAGGGTAAAACCGGAAAACAGCAAATTAAGGCGTGGACAAAGCGTTTAGAAGATGCAGTGAAAATGAGTGGCACCTTAGTAACTGATCCCGGCATTGCCAGCATGTATGTGATTTGTCAGGCCACAGGCCATAAATATACCCGTGATGGCTTTAACAGCCGCTGGAAAAAAGCGAAAGATATAGCGAAAGACACTTTCCCAGAGTTGGACTTTAACTTTACGTTTCATGATTTAAAAGCAAAAGGGATTTCAGATCTGGACGGTACACTGGCAGAGAAGCAGATGATTTCGGGTCATAGAAATATTACCCAGACGGCAAGATACGACAGAAAAATTGAAGTAGTTCCGGTTGTTGGCGGGCAAAACACAAAATGATATTAGGCAAAGATATTAGGAATATATTAGGAATGTGATTTTCATCAAACAAAAAAGCCACCCGAAGGTGGCTCTTTCTTAACGCTAACCCGCTGATACTTAAGCAAGTTTTTATATGGTGCCCAGGGCGGGACTTGAACCCGCACAGCCATAAAGCCGAGGGATTTTAAATCCCTTGTGTCTACCGATTTCACCACCTGGGCTTGAATCTGGAGGCGCGTCCCGGAGTCGAACCGAGGTAAACGGATTTGCAATCCGCTGCATGGCCACTCTGCCAACGCGCCTTTTTTTGGAGCGGGAAACGAGACTCGAACTCGCGACCCCGACCTTGGCAAGGTCGTGCTCTACCAACTGAGCTATTCCCGCCTTTCTCGAACTTGCTGATTTACTTAACTTGTTTCGTAAATCTCATGTGCCGTTCGATGCGTTGCATTCTACTTATTTCACGAAACGAGTCAATACAATTATTATTAAAACCCGATTGTTCGATGCTTTTTGCGTCACTTCGATCAACCTTCACGCAAATCATTCCATGCAGCGCTCAAATATTGAAACATTGACCAGAACGTCAATACCGCAGCAGCGTATAATAAGATAAATCCACCCACTTCAACTTCAATGCTGGGACGCCACAGTAAAGCAACCAATGCTGCCATCTGTGCTGTCGTTTTTATTTTCCCCAGCCAGGATACAGCAACACTACTGCGTTTTCCCAATTCAGCCATCCATTCCCGCAGAGAAGATATAATAATCTCTCGAGCAATCATTGTCGCCGCCGGTAACGTGATCCACCATGCATGATAATGTTCAGCTATCAACACCAGCGCAATAGCAACCATGACTTTATCCGCAACCGGATCAAGAAATGCCCCAAAGCGCGTTGTTTGCTTCCATAAACGAGCAAGGAAACCATCAAACCAATCTGTCGCAGCAGCAATAACAAAAATCATAGCGCACAGCATCGGTGACCACTGAAATGGCAGGTAAAATGCCAAAACAAAGAACGGGATTAAGGCAATACGGAATAGAGTAAGCCATGTTGGAATATTTAATTGCATAATGCTTCGTAACTATCTGGCCATGTAAAGTTTATCAGTATGGTGCATCAATAATCTTAGTGTTTCAACGCATTATAGATTTTTTCTGCTAACGAATGCGAAATAGAAGGCACTTTTGCGATCTCCTCTACACTTGCGTTGCGTAAAGGCTGTAATCCACCCATGTATTTTAACAACATTTGTCTACGTTTTGGTCCTATACCTTCTATCGATTCCAATGTGCTGGTCTTTTTCACTTTTTCCCGACGCTGGCGATGTCCTGTGATGGCATGGTTGTGAGATTCATCACGAATATGCTGGATAACGTGCAATGCCGGTGAATCAGGAGGAAGTGCTATTCCCTCGCCTTCTGACTGGAAAAATAGAGTTTCCAGACCTGCTTTGCGATCACTGCCCTTCGCAACGCCAATTAGCTTAGGATGGTTTTTATTCCATTCAACATCCAGCGAACCAAAAACCTCCAGCGCTTGCGCTAATTGCCCTTTACCTCCATCAATAAAGATGATGTCAGGAATTTTGGTCTGCTCAATAGCTTTACCATATCGGCGGCGTAAAACTTGATTCATCGCCGCATAATCGTCTCCCGGTGTTATTCCCGCAATGTTATAGCGGCGGTATTCAGAGCGCACAGGGCCATTTCCATCAAAAACGACACAGGATGCAACGGTCTGTTCTCCCATCGTATGGCTGATATCAAAACATTCCATTCTGTGAACTTTTTCAATGCCAGCAAATTCAGCAAGTGATGCCAACCGCTGGTGGATAGTCGATTGCTGGGACAGTTTCGTAGTCAATGCCGTTGCTGCATTAGTACGTGCCAATTTGAGATAACGCGCCCTGTCACCTCTTGGGCGAGGTTGAATATGCACTTTCCTGCCTGATAATTCAGAAAGGGATGCTTCCAGCAGTTCTTTTTCAGGCAACGAAAAATCCAGCAGGATCTCCGCCGGCAATGTTCTGTTCTGGCTACCTTGAAGGTAGAATTGGCCGAGAAAAGTTTGTACTACTTCATCCAATTTGGTATCAGCGGGAATTTTAGGATAGTAACTGCGGCTGCCCAAGATTTTTCCCTGACGGATAAACAAGACATGCAGGCACGCCATTCCTGTATCAAAAGCAACACTGATAACATCCAGATCATCCCCTACTCCAGAAACAAATTGCCGTTCAGTTACCTGCCTGACGGCTTGAATCTGGTCACGGTAACGAGCCGCATCTTCAAATTGCAGTTGTTGACTTGCTTCTTCCATTCTGCCAACCAGCTCTGTCAGTACCTGCTGATCTTTGCCAGATAGGAACAGGCCGACATATTCAACCTGCTGCTGATACTCTTCATCCGTCACAAAACCGTTGACACAAGGAGCAAGACAGCGACCAATCTGATATTGCAGACAGGGTCTTGAACGATTGCGGTATACGCTGTCTTCACATTGGCGAATCGGAAAAAGTTTCTGCAAGAGAGCTAAGGTATCACGCACAGCATGGGAGTTAGGAAATGGCCCGAAATACTCGCCTTTCGCATGCTTGGCACCACGGTATAGGGTCAAACGAGGATGGATATCTCCACTCAAGAAAATGTAAGGGTAGGATTTATCATCCCGCAGTAAAACATTGTAGCGAGGCTGATAAAGTTTGATGTAGTTATGTTCAAGCAGGAGCGCTTCCGTCTCTGTATGCGTAACCGTGACATCTATTTGAACGATATTTTTTACCAGTGATTCTGTCTTGCGGCTGCCAACTTGTGTCCGAAAATAACTGGATAGCCGTTTTTTCAGATCCTTGGCCTTACCGACATAAATCACCGAGCCAGTGGTGTCATACATTCGATAGACTCCCGGCTGGCTGGTTACTGTTTTTAAAAATACCGTTGAATCAAATTGCTCTGCCACGATTTACCACCCATCACACTGTCATCCGCTATGGTTTACCATATTCTGTGCGTCAAGCAACCCACAACGTATCGCCATATGGGTCAATTCTACATCACCCTTGATATTTAGTTTACTGAACATTCTATAGCGATAGCTATTTACTGTTTTTGGGCTAAGGTTAAGCAACGTGGAAATTTCATTAACTTTTCGGCCCTGAGTGATCATCGTCATGATCTGTAACTCCCGCTCTGAGAGTTCATCCAGTAGGTTCTCTTTGGGTGGGGATAACTGGTCGAGCGCCATCTGCTGTGCAATATCAGGAGAGATATAACGCTGCCCTGCATAAACCGTCCGAATAGCATTAATCATGTCTTGAGGTGTTCCTGCCTTACTCAAATATCCTCTGACTCCGGCCTGCATCACTTTCGCTGGCAAGGAGCTTTCAGTATGGATAGTCAGCATAATTACCCGCGTATCAGGCGAATAGCGAATAATTTTTTTGGCTGCCTCAAGGCCACCTATTCCCGGCATTCCCATATCCATAATAACAACATCCGTGCTGTTTGATCTGCACCATCTGACCGCATCTTCTCCGCTACCGGCTTCTCCTACAACCTTAATTCCTTTTACATCCTCGAGTATGCCTTTCACGCCAATGCGAACCAGTTCGTGATCATCAACTAACAAAACATTAATCAAACAACGTCTCCACTAACGTAATATCCACTGAAATAGTGGCAACATCTTCTGTCGATAGATATCAAGATCTTTTTGATAAGTAAGCGATTATACGGATATTAATCCTAAACAGAAAGAAAATTGTTACATATAAATAAAGTAAAAATTAGATTAATAAATTTAATAAACCATATTTACTATCAACCCTATATTAAATTATTTCCAAATAGAATTAAAATATCTTATTCTGAAACATATATTTATATCAAAAATATGAGGGAATAATTTCCCTCATATTAAAACCATTATTTAAATAAATTAAGAATATCCTGTTTATTTAACATCGGTGTTTTTTCAACAAAATTATAATACGCAGGTTTACTGTCCACATAAACTTGATTAGATAATTTACTTGAATGACTATTTTCGAACAGGGCAACCGGAACATAATATACACTAGGCTGAAGTAAATGGTAAAAAAGGTGTGTTCCGCATTTATTACAAAAAGCCCGTTCTGCCCACGCTGAAGAGGAATACGTTGAAATGTTTTCAGCACCATCTATTTGCAGATCATTCTTACAGTCTACAGATAAAAACGGGCCGCCATTCCACTTTTGGCACGTTTCACAGTGACATGCATTGATATTCTCAATATTTTGATAGGTTTTTATCCCTACCGCACCACACAGGCAACGACCTTGATTCATCATTCCACCTCTCTGTTTTAGATAAACTTATCAACCACTCCGACGTAATGCATCAATCGATACCTTGGGAAGCGCTATTATCGACTTTATGCTTTTATCAATTTTCTCGATAATCTCTGTTTTTGGGCCATTGATCCCATCATCGCTGCTATAAAAAGCAGTCAAAATATTATTCATTTCATCAAGATCACCAAAAGCACGAATCAGATAATATGAATCAGAGTTGTGTAATGAATTACCATAACTAATAACATCTATGCCAGTTTTCTCATGCAATGGCACACTAATTTCTGTCATTATTCGATGAAATTCCTTTCCTGTTTCTGCTTTTAACTCATATTGCAATATTTCTATAATTTTTTTATCCATATGGCACCATATGACTTTTGATCAGAATAATCACAAATCTTGTCCATTTCCCGAAAGAAAAAAAGCAAATTATCTTTTTTATTTGTGCATTGTCACAAAACTTTAGTTAATATTTTACCGACTAAAAAACAACCTACATTGTTAGAGTATATTACAATGCATCAACAATAATTTAGGTATTTTTGTTATTAAAATTATATAAATAAAACAATAAGGTATCGTATGGAACAACAATATTTCATTGGTATTGATGTCGGCTCCGCCAGTGTACGTGCCGCCATTTTTAATCAGAAAGGCAAGCGATTAGCATTTTCTGTCCGCTCTATTCAACAATTTCATCCAAAAGCAGATTTTGTCGAACAGTCATCGGCAAATATCTGGTCAAATATCTGCACTACAGTCAAGGAGGCTGTTTCTCACGCAGGGATCTATCCCACTCATGTTAAATCCATCGGTTTTGATGCCACTTGTTCATTAGTTGCAGTCAATGCGGAAGGAGAGCCGTTATCTGTTGCAGAAGACGGCAGTCCAGAGCGCGATATCATCATGTGGATGGATCACCGTGCAATCGAGGAAACCATCCGCATAAATCTCACGGATGACCCCACCCTACGTTATGTCGGGGGTGAAATCAGTGTTGAAATGGAATTACCCAAGATTTTATGGCTGAAAAACCACTTTCCACAGCGTTATCAAGCAGCGTGGCGCTTTTTTGATTTAGCTGATTTTTTAGTATGGAAAGCGACAGATGCCGATGTTGGCAGTATTTGCACTCTCACTTGCAAGTGGAATTATCTGGCTCATCAAAAACAGTTCAGCAAAGAATTTTTTCAACGTATTGGGCTGGAAGATCTAACAAACAAGATACCGACAATTATTATCGAGTTAGGCCAACAAGCTGGCCATCTTACTGAGCAGTCGGCCAGTGCATTAGGTTTACACGGCGATGTTATTGTTGCCAGTGGCATTATTGATGCCCATGCCGGCGGGCTAGCGCTGATTGGCGCAAAACCGAATGGTAGTCTGGCAATAATCAGCGGAACCTCAAATTGCCATATGATTGTCAGCCCAGAGCCTGTTATGGTTCGTGGTGTATGGGGGCCTTACTTTGGGGCTATGCTGCCTGATTATTGGCTTAATGAGGGTGGACAAAGTGCTGCCGGAGCACTGGTTGAGTGGTCGATCCGCCAGCATGAAGCCTGGCCCGTGCTGGAGGCAGAAGCCAAAGTAGCTGGGCTTCATTATTACCAACAACTCAATGATGCCGTTGCCCAACTGGAGCTACGCGAAAAATACCCAACAGCCCAACTGCATATTTTGGCTGACCATCACGGAAATCGCTCACCACGGGCAAATCCCAACGCCAAAGGCATGATTAGCGGGTTGACTCTGGAACAGGGGCGAGAAGGCTTGGCGCGACATTATCTGGCAACACTACAATCTATCGCTTATGGCACACGCCATATCATTGACATTTTGATTAAGGCGGGGCATCGAATAGATCGTCTGGTGATATGTGGCGGTGCAACCAAAAATGCATTGTGGCTGCGGGAATATGCCAATGCAACGGGGCAGGAAATTCATCTGGCAGAGGAAGAGGATGCGGTTAATCTCGGTGCAGCCATGTTAGGCGCAGTCGCCTTCGGAGCGTTTGCTGATATTACCGCAGCAGCCCAATCAATGGTACGGGAAGGAAATGTGATCAGCCCAGAGAAAGAAACGTTCCCGTTCCATCAGGCAAAATATCAAGTCTATTTACAGATGTATCAAGATCAGCAGCGTTATGTTGATATGATGCGTTCTGCTGGGTCTTTTAATTAATTCAAGGTGTTAATTCATATAGAAAACCCCATCAATATTCGATAGGGTTTTCTATTTAAATCTTATTTGGCTTCAGACAATACGGCATTAGCTATTTTTGGGTGCAGCGTATACATACCACCATTCAGGGGATCTACAATCAACCAGCCAATCAAACCACCAAATACAAAATTACCCCCGATATACCATCCGTTAGGTTTTGCTACCAGCGGCAAAGTGACAGATTTAAGATGTTCTTTCGCAAAAGTTATCTGATAGCTCTTTTTCCCAAAATAACGACCATTCGATTTTTCAAGCATGACATTTTGGGGTGTATTTCCATGCGCAACCACCTTGCCAGTTTCATCTTTGATTGAAAATTCAGCGCCTGAAGGCTGGCTATTGACTTCAATAAGTTGATTTTTTTCACCAATAATGGTGGCACAACCACTGCACAGCATCACAGCAGATAATAATAACGTACAAATTTTATTCATTTATAATCCATGAAAGAAAAAATCATCAAATGTGCGGCGAATAGTACCAGAATTCTCCTTTTATATACAATAATTTTAATATATTTATCTTTGTTATTAATATATAAAATAGGTAACAATCTACTATTAAAAGGGAAAATAAAAAATCAAGATAGATATTCATTTAAATAAAAACAATTTATTAATTTATTTACTAATGTAATTAATAATTAAAATTACCCTATATTGCATCCAATCATGAAAACACCAAGAATATTTTATGTAATATAATGAATTTTGTGACCGGAATAATTGACGATATAAGGGTAAAAATATAGTTTTCTTTATTGCCAATTTTAAAAAAATAATTTGAGGTAAGGAATGCGTAAATTATCTGTAATTGCTTTATCCGTACTGGCATTAACCGGTTGTAAAGTCGGTTTAGATACAGAAGTAAACCTCAGTGATATTCTTGCTCAAGAACACAAAATCGTGCAAGGTAACCTGAATGTTGAAGTCACTTCTTGCTCAACTTCCGGCGATTCCCGTCAAGAGTCTAAGAGTTTGATCGAGACCAAACAAAAGATCCCGGCTATTTTTAAAAATGCCGAATTTGTAGAATGTTATCGAAAAGATTTTGATTCCTTCGCTCATTTCACTATTCCGATTGATGTCGGCAGTGCACAAGAGCCTATTAATCAACAAAATACCGATGTCTATATTTATTCAAATAAAAAGCAGAAAATCATTGCTGAATTGAAATTAACAGATGCGCTAATTGGCCGTATTAACAAAGCGAAAAAAGATTTAAGCTCAATGAAATTTAATTTCGCTGTGAAAATACATAGAACCAAAGAGCCGATTAATGTAAAAGCCCTTGGTGTATTTATGACAAATGATAAAGGTCAAATCACCCCCATGGTTTATGAAGACTTTGAATGGTCTAAGTCCAAATATGCCACCTTTAAATTATCCGATGTTGCCGTCAATTCGTTGTTAACGAAGGGTAAACATCCGTTATTATTAGAGGTTGATTATTTCGAGAAAAATAAATAACATCACAATTCATCATTAAATTTGACTTACAGCCCTGAAGTACTGGGGCTGTATTTATTCAACCTGATGAATAATCTCACAGTAGCAAACATCAAAATCAATATAATCAGATATTATTCTTACCATCAAAAAGTGTATCCCTTAATTTTTATATTGATGACAATTTATTTTAATCTTCAACATAACAAGCCCAAACGTTTAAATTCATACTTTGAACAAGAGCATATGATAATAAAAATGGGTATTAATAAATCATAATATATTATTTCGATTGACAAATACCACATTTGAATCATTCAAGTTATCTTTCCTCTCTTTTTCTAAATTTAAAATAATTTGGATACTTTTTAATTTTCAGCTACAGAATGGTGATTATTATGCAGAATAAAGCATCATCTTTATCCGGTTTATTAGAGCAGCCACTACTTGATGCCGGCTATAAAAATGTCTTTGAAATTGTCTCAATCAGCCGTGCTGCTTTTGTTCAATCCATCCCTTCCCGTCAATGAAGCCCAAGCGATATACCTTCAAGCCCGTCAGCGGGCAGAAAATCTAAAATCGCTCTATCGGTCATGGCAGTTGCGTCAGGAGCCTGTCATTAAAAGAATGGGCAAACTCAATACACAATCAGACGCACCCATCCTAGAAAAAACCTTGGTTGACAGCATTGGGAGGGATGGAGATTTCAGCGATATCATGAACCGAGCCAGCCAATATGCTGACGCCGCGTCCATTCAATCCCTGTTTTCTCCCGGACGTTACGCAACCGCACTCTATAAAGTTGCCAGAGATCTGCATACGTCATCTTCCAGCCTGCATATTGATCAGCGTCGCCCGGATCTGCAAAGTCTGGCTCTGAGCGAAACCACCATGAATCAGGAAATCACCTCGCTCGATGTTCTGCTTGATATCCTGCAAAAAGGCGGTCAGGACATCAATCAACTGTCCACCACGTTTTACCCGATGACACTGCCCTATGATGATGATCTCTCACAGATCAATGCCGCCCTGTCAGCGCAGGCTCGAACTCTGAATGGGGTCTGGAATACTCTGGCAGATGTCACGGCGCAGGCTGTCACAGACCAACCCTCTACGGAGATACCCAATAATTCGCCCAAATTTTTTGCCGCTGAAGGCAAGAAAGATCAGTTTTTTGATGGAGAAATTTTCTATGTTAAGGCAATAGAGTTTCAAAACCAGCCGATGATTTACCTATCGCACTACACCAACGGAGAAACGGTTGAAGGTGTGCAACTGATTGCAGGTAATCCAGATAACGCAGCCGCAGCCGCCATTGCTCCGTTGAAACTCACTTGGTCGATGGCAGGTCAGTGCTACTATTTGGGGATCCCTGACGGGACAAAAACGGGTGATGGCAAAATTCTGAATGGCTGTTTTTTACGAGGTAATAGCCCAACTAACCCGAATCAGGACGGCGATTTCGCTCAAGTCGCCAATAAATCAAACAGCACACAACCCTTAAGCCAATTCCATCTACCTGTCACGCTGGAACAAAATGACAAAGATAAGACTCAGTTTTATCTGAAAACACACAAAGGCTATATCGCTGTAGGGCCTTCCGGCCAAACAAATTGGAAAAATGCGTTGGTCATTAATGGAGAAAAAACCGATGCCTTGCTGCTGCAATTCAGCAAAGACAATACAGGAACGCCAACGGTGCCTGATGATGTCGTTCCCCCTGCCATTAATGACATACCTTCACCACCCGCTCGTGAAACGTTGTCACTAACGCCTGTCAGCTATCAACTCATGACCGAGCCGGCACCGACAACAGAGGACATCTCCAATCATTATGGCCTTGGCAGCAGACTGCGGGATGTATCGCCTTTAACTTCATCTCTGGCTGACACGCTAAACTCTATCGAAACATTCTGCGAAAAAACTCAAATCACCTTTAATCAACTCATGGAGTTAACGGCACAGAGTACCTTCAGTCAAAACGGGGCAGGCGCTCATGCGGGTAGCCGTTATTTCCGTTTTGGTGAAACAGACCCTACCCGTGTCAATGTTTATGGGGCAACCTACCTGAACAGCACACTGGCAGTGGATGCTGACAGCCAATATCTGTGGGTACAAACCGATGGCAAAAAACTGAATTTCAGTGACAGTACCGTTGTTGAACTGGCAGGCCGGGCCGAAAAGCTGGTGCGCCTGGCTGCCGAAACCGGACTCTCCTTTGACGAACTGGATTGGTTGATTGCCAGTGTCAGCCTCAGTGTTCCCGAACACTATGGCAAAATCGTATTGGATAAACCGGTACTTGAAGCGCTGGCGGGATATATCAACTTGAGACAGCGCTCAGGCCTTGATGTCGATACTTTCGTCACCTTCATTTGCGCAGTCAATCCTTATGCCCCTCGTCAGACAGCCAGCCTCTATGAGAAAACATTCCGCTCGGCCGCTGACGGTAATCAGGTCATTACCCTGGGTGAAGAAGTAAAATACACCTTGGATGAACAAGACGAATTATCTACTTTATGCTGTAAGGCCCTGGGCGTTACCAGTGATGAGTTTTTCCGCATCGGGAGTTACTGTTTTGATGACGCTGGCCACTTTACCGTGGATGAATATACTGCCAGTCAATTGTATCGCTTCGGAGCCATTCCTCGTCTATTTGGCCTGACGTTTGCTCAGGCCGAAATTTTGTGGCGCTTGATGGCAGGCGGAACCGATATTCTGTTGAAGCAGTTGGGTCAGGCCAAATCGCTGCAACCACTGAAGATCCTGCGCCGTACTCAAGAAGTTATCGATTGGATGGCTTCAACCGGGCTGAATTTGGTTTATCTGCAAGGCATGGTAAGCACACAGTGGAGCGGAACCGCCGCCGCAGATATGTTCAATTTCCTGCAAAATGTCTATGTCAGTGTTAATAACAACCCGTCAAATTCGCTGGAATCCCTTGATCCTGCCCTGCAACAAAAAACCCTGCGGGCACTGAGTGCGGGTTTTAGTATCAAAAGTAATGTGATGAATATTGTGACGGTCTGGCTGGAAAAAATCACGGCCGACGATACGTTGCCCTTAACACTATCTGATTACTGGAATGCCATTCAAACATTGTTCAGTACCAACACCACTACATTGGACGATTTACAATCTGATACCAACCTTGTAATAGCCACTCAGCGATTGAGTCAATTGGTGTTGGTTGTCAAATGGCTGAGTCTGACTGAACAAGATCTGCAACTGCTGACAGACTTTCCTGAGCGCCTGATAGACAATCAAACCAGCGCCTCTGCTCCCAATCTGTCTTTACTGCTCACACTATCCCGTTTTAAACAGTGGCAAACTCAAGTTACGGTTCCTCACGATGAGGCCATGCGCTGTTTCGAACAACTGAATGATCCCACAATGACAATCAGCCATGCCGCAACCCTGATCGCCCGATTGCATGAAATGGATAAAGGCACAGTTGAACAGGTCAATACTCTGCTGTTTGGCGACAATAACTGGCCAAAAAGTTTTACCGCGCTCTGGCAGCTTCTGACTTGGCTGCGCGTCGGGCAAAGCCTGAATGTGGGCAGTAAGACTCTGAGTGACCTGATGAAAATGATGAAAGCTGATCCTGCTGCCGAAAACACTGCTCTACTGGCATCAGTCGCCCAAAACTTAAGCGCGGCAATGACTGGCCGTCAGTAACCGGATAAAGAAGGAATTGATTATGTCTGACTCTTTATTTTCTCAAATATTAAAAGAACAACGCCGTGATGCATTGGTGGCCCATTATATCGCCACCCAAATTCCCACCGATCTAAAAGACAGTATCCAGACGGCTGATGATCTGTATGAATACCTGCTGCTGGATACCAAAATCAGCGATTTGGTTTCCACTTCCTTACTGTCAGAAGCGATTGGCAGCCTGCAACTGTTTATCCACCGGGCGATGGAAGGTTATGATGGCACTCTGGCAAGTTCCGCAAAACAGTATTTCGCCGACGAACAGTTCTTATATAACTGGGACAGTTTCAATCATCGTTACAGTACATGGGCAGGTAAAGAACGCTTAAAATTCTATGCCGGTGATTATATCGATCCAACATTGCGCCTGAATAAAACCGAGATATTTACTGAATTGGAACAAGGCATTTCACAGGGAAAATTACAAAACGAGTTGGTTGAGAGCAAACTACGTGATTATCTGATCAATTTTGATACTCTACTGACACTTGATTATATCAGCGCCTGTCAGGGGAAAGATAACAAAACGATTTTCTTTATTGGGCGGACAGAGTATGAACCCTATAAATTCTACTGGCGGAAATTAACATTACCTAACCAATGGACAGAGTGGAAAGCCATTAATGCCGGTATTAGTGCCCCTTATTCAGGACATGTAGAGCCTTACTGGCAAAATAATAAGCTACATATACGTTGGTATACAATATCAAGGGAAGATAAAGTAGATTATGTTTATAAACATATCTGGGTGATGAAAAGTGATTATAATTGGACATCAAAGAATCAAATTCTTGATATTTCGTTCACTGGCTACAACAGAGTAGGTGCAACTGGCTCATCAAGTCCAAACCGAGTCGCATCACAATACTCATCTGATGCTGAATTAACTATTTCCAATGATGGAGAAACATTAATCTTTAGTAATCCACCTTCTGGCTATCAACCGAGTTATGGCGTTGCTCTTTGCTATGATTCAGGTACAGTAATAACTGTATTGAATAATATTGGAAGTAAACATCTAAAATCAAAAGACTATGTAAATACAAAATTACGTATGTGCCATGGAACAAGTTATAACAATGACCACTATTGTAATTTTACCATTTCAATTAATGAGATTACTTTCACAACTTACGGCGAATTCTCCTCCGATGGCAGGCAATTCACACCACCTTCTGGTTCAGCCATTGCTCTCTATCCCCCCGACTATGTGGATTTAAATAACAAACTGGATACCAGTCTGGACTCACTGTTTAATTATGATGTCCAAAAACAGTTCGGGGGTTCCAATCCGGTGAATAATTTCAGCGGTCCTTACGGCATATATCTGTGGGAAATCTTTTTCCATATTCCATTCTTGGTAGCGGTACGAATGCAGACGGAACAACATTTCAGCGATGCGGATACTTGGTACAAATACATTTTTCGCAGCGCTGGTTATCGTAATGACGATGGCGACCCCATTATGGATGATAATGCACCACGCTACTGGAATGTCATGCCATTACAGATCGACAAGGAATGGGATACGACACAGCCTGCCACCACCGATCCCGATGTGATCGCCACAGCCGATCCGATGCACTATAAACTAGCAATATTCCTACATACTCTTGACCTGCTGATTGCCCGTGGTGACGCTGCCTACCGCCAGCTTGAACGGGATACACTGGTCGAAGCCAAGATGTATTATATTCAGGCACTGCAACTGCTGGGAACCAGACCAGATATCCATATCACGAATAGCTGGCCAAATCCGACCCTGAATGAAGAAGCCAACAAAATCAGCAAACCGACGCTACTGAGCACGCCAGAAGCCATGACATTTTCGACGTGGCTGAATTCTGGCGATGCTACCAATATCGGTGATGGTGATTTCTTGCCGCCTTACAACGACGTCCTGCTGACTTACTGGGATAAGTTGGATATCAGGCTATATAACCTGCGCCATAACTTGAGTCTGGATGGTCAGCCTCTGAATCTGCCACTGTATGCCACGCCTGTCGATCCCAAAACACTACAACGCCAGCAAGCGGGTGGTGATGGTACAGGTAATGGTTCGCTCAGTGATGAACACAAAACCCAAGGCTGGCGTTATCCTTTATTAATTGAACGCGCTCGTAACGCTGTAAGTTTATTGACGCAGTTCGCTAGCAATCTGCAAACCACATTAGAGCGTCAAGACAATGAAAAAATGACGCTGTTATTGCAAACGCAGCAACAGGCGATCCTGAAACAACAACATAATATTCAGCAAACCAACCTGAAAGGGCTACAACATAGCCTGACGGCTTTGCAAGCCAGCCGGAATGGTGCTGCATTGAGGCAGAAACACTATAGCGACCTAGTTAATGGAGGCCTCTCTGCGGCGGAAATTGCTGGCCTGACACTGCGTAGTACAGCCATGATCACTAATGGCGTGGCAACTGGCTTATTAACTGCGGGTGGTATTGCCAATGCCGTACCAAACGTTTTCGGCTTGGCTAACGGTGGATCTGAGTGGGGAGCACCACTGCTCGGTGCGGGTCAGGCAACACAAGTCGGTGCGAGTATTCAAGATCAAAGTGCGGGAATTTCTGAAATCACAGCCAGTTATCAACGCCGTCAGGAGGAGTGGGCGCTACAACGTGATATCGCCGATAATGAATTGACCCAATTGGATGCCCAGATACAAGGTCTGCAAGAACAACTCAACATGGCGCAGAAACAGATCACACTGGCAGAAATGGAACAGGCTCATACTCAGGCCGTTTACGATCTGCAAACCACCCGTTTTACCGGACAAGCGCTATATAACTGGATGGCCGGCCGCCTGTCTGCGCTTTACTATCAAATGTACGATGTCACACTGCCGATATGTCTTCAGGCAAAAGCGGCGTTAGTACAGGAGCTGGGTGAAAAAGAAAGTGATAGCCTGTTTCAGGTTCCGATCTGGAATGATCTGTGGCAGGGTCTGCTGGCAGGAGAAGGTTTAAGTACCGAATTGCAGAAACTGGATAATATCTGGCTTACACGCGGTGGCATAGGGCTGGAAGCCACTCGCACAGTATCTTTGGATTCACTGTTTGGTACAGGCACACTGAATGAAAATATCAATAAGGTACTTAACGGCGAGGGAGTCTCCACTTCCGGTGGCGTCACCCTGTCACTCACCAACGGTATTTTTCAGGCCACGCTTGATTTGAACCAGCTCGGTCTGGAAAATTCCTACAATATGAGCAGCGAGAATAAACGCCGAATTAAACGTGTTGCTGTCACTTTACCCACTCTACTTGGCCCTTATCAAGATATTGAGGCAACACTGGTGATGGATTCAGAAATAGCCACACTATCACATGGTACAAATGACGATGGCCGGTTTGTCACGGATTTCAACGACAGCCGTTTCCTGCCATTTGAAGGCCGAGACGTAACATCGGGTGAATTGACACTGAATATTTTCCATGCAGGAAAAGATGAAACACAGCATGATCTGATTGCCAACCTGAGTGATATTATTGTGTATCTGAACTACATTATTCGAGAAGTCTAATTTTATGTTTTACAGGCTCCCAACAGGGAGCCTGATTAAATTATTAATACAGAAAATCTATTTTTTAAATATATGACAACTAGCAAAACCTCTCTCTTAATTTATATTAAATTGTTTTAATGAAATAAATTACATTTAATGCATTAACAAGTTATTATTTATTATTTATTATTTATTATTTATTATTTATTATTTATTATTTATTATTTATTATTTATTATTTATTATTTATTATTTATTATTTATTATTTATTATTTACATTATATTAAAAGTATCTAATTAACAATACCATCGTGGTCTTTATTAATCCTATTTACAATAAAAAATAGTTTCCTTGATAATCACTATAATCGATAACAATATTAATTAAAATAACGACAAAGCACTTTAGGTATTTCCCATAAAAACACCTACTAAATTCAGATTATAGCACAGTAACAAATTAATTAATTATCAGGAACAATATAACCGCCAATATAAAAATGGAGGGGAATATGAAAAGCCGCATAATAAAGCAATACTCCACCGTCTATGCTTTAATGGCGGGTGTCTTTGATAGGATGTTTACAGTATCAGAAATCAGTCATAGCGGAAGGTTTGATATTGGCTGCTTACATGCACTCACAGGTGAGATTACGCAATTATCGGAAATAGCAAGGCAGAAAATCCTGCCTGCTCTTCCCCTTAATATTTTTCCAAAATACCTTTGGATGTGAACCACGCCGTGATAATACCTTGCCCTAAGAGCACTCCCACAATAGTCAGTATAATGCCAACAAGTTGTGGCAAACTTGGCACATTTCCCATCATTAACTGTATAAGCAGGGCAAAAATAGGCACAAAGTTAAAGAATATCGCTGTCTTCCCTGCTCCTCTCAGCGCAACCCCTATGTTCCAAAAAAGATAAGCTAAAAATGAACCCGCAATCCCCATATAAGCGCTTGCTAAATGACTCTCAAACGTTCCTGATCGCATTGAAGAAATCGGTGATTCAACAAAAAAAGCGATCATCGCTAATATCACCACACCAAAAAGCATCGTCCAACTGGTTATCTCAAGTGGCGTTGCATTGGTAATGAATTTACGGGTTCCCACCGTATAAATGGCCCAGCCGAGACTACCTGCGAAAATAATTACATCTCCCGATGCCATATGAACCATACCGCCCATCAATTGACCATTAGTGATCACCAAAACAACACCCAGTAAGCTAATACCCATTCCTAACACACGGATAAGTTCAGGAAAACGACGATTCATGATGGCTTCCAAGATATTGGCAGAAATGGGTGTCGTTGCCATGATGAGTGCGGCCGTGATAGGACTGGAGCTTTGAAGGCCAACAAATAACGCTCCGTTGAATCCAGCTACACCAATTGCCCCAAGACAAATAAATGCCAGCAGGTTTTTCCTCAGCACTTTGCCATGAATGCCACTTTTTAATGCCATAAAAATAAAAATCGGTAAGACAGCAAAAACAAAGCGTTCAACTGAGGCTGTCCACGGAGGCAAGCTCTCTAGCGCAAATTTTGTCACTTGAAAATTTGAGCTCCAAAAAAATGTTGCAAATAACGTTAAAACAACAGCTGACTGTGGTGTATTTCGCATAGTAATGACCTTATTTTTAATTCTGCACACGTTAGACTGGATTGCTTTTATCGAGATCATTGTGGCATATTTCAAATTCGGAATATGTAGACAAAAATAGAAATCAATTTTCCAAAAATGAAAAATAAAACAGCGCAATCATTGGTTTGGGATGATATCCGTGTATTTCTGGCGATAGCACGGACAGGCACATTAAGTCGAGCGGCAGATGTTCTAAAAATCGGTATTGCAACGGTCTCGCGAAAAATTGAGCGACTTGAAGCGACCTTTGGGATGCCTCTATTTCTCCGCCATCAGGCTGGCTATCGACTCACAGAAGACGGAAAAGAACTGTTGGAAAAAGCCAAAGCGATGGAAATAGCCGCCAGCTCCTTTTTGCTTGAAGCCGATACCCGGATTGCAATTTCAGGGAAAGTCCGACTCGCCACCACAGAAACATTCGCGAGTGACTTAGTAATACCGAATTTACCAACCTTACAGAAAAACTATCCCGATCTCACTTTGGAAATCACAACGGATATTCATACCGTAGACCTACATCGTCGGGATGCGGATCTGGCACTTCGTATCGTCAGGCCTGAACGAGGGCATGTTACCGTCCGTCAATTGGGAAAATTAGGATTTGGGCTTTATGGCAACAAAGATTATTTGGCAACTTGTTCACCTGACATACTGAGAGGTGAATATGAAAAGGCACGTTTTATTGGTTGGGCAGAGACCCACTCGTACCTTCCTTCATTCCGATGGACTGAGAAAAACCTCAAAAACCGGCCGTTATCTGTGGCTACAACTTCACTGAGCGCACAATTGGCTGCCGTAAAAGCGGGACTGGGGTTGGCGGTACTACCGCATTTCATTGTTCAAAATACTGAACTTCAATGCATTTCTCATGATTTGGGAATAGATCAATCCATCTGGCTTGTGATTCAGGCCGATTTGGCACACTCTCCCAGAATACGTAAGGTTGCTGATTTTTTAGCGGAAATTGTTTTTCAAAATCAGGGGAAGCTTTCAGGATAAACTGGAATTAATTCTGTGATATTGCCTGATTAAGTGTAATCAGGCAGAAATATAAGGAAGAAGGAAAAGCGACCAAAGCAACGCTTTTCCTCTACCTGCTTAAACACCATAAATCATTCAGTGTCATAATAATTAATTTTTTATTATAGACATGGCCATAACATCACAATATTGGCCATTTTTTAGGGAAGCCTTACGTAAAACGCCTTCCTTTTCAAAGCCAAATTTGGTGTATAGGGCTATTGCTTTTTCATTATCGGTAAAAACTTCCAACTCAATTCTAACGGCAGCCAGCCAATTAAAAGCATAATCAATCGCGAATTCCATCATTTTTGAACCAATACCTTTGCCAGAATAATCAGCATCAACACTAATCCCGATTCCTACTACATGCCTGCGTCTTGGATTATCCAGAGTAAATAAACTCACGTTACCCACAACCTTACCGTCTATCTCAGCAACAAAATGGATAGTTCCCCTCGTTTTATTTTCCTTAAGACGTTCCCGCCACATTTCACGCGAAGGGCATGGAAGTTGTAATGTATTCGGATACACATCGGGGTGGCTAAAAATTCGTTGAAAATGCTCGGCATCTTCTGGCTCAGTGGCCCTAATTGTAATTTCCATGTGAACCTCTTTTTCGACTTGACCCTTTTATAACTACCTGATAAAAAAATAAATGTAAATAGAGTATTTGAAATTTATCAAATCAATAATAAAATCATCGCCAATGTTATTTGGCATATTTGTTTATTCTTTTCGGAGCTGCATGTGCACCAGGAAAACTCAGCTATTTTTGAATTGCTCAAGAGCCTTAAAGTCAGCCTGCATAAAGAAAAAAGAAATAATATCGATTGGCTAAACACTATCTTGCATGATGATTTTCTAGAAATCGCAAAATCGGGTTATGTTTATTCTAAAAAAATCGTAATCGATGAATTAACGACAAAATTTAAAATGGTCTTGCCAATATTTTCGCGGGATTTTAACATCAAATGGCTAGATAAAAATATTGTACTAATTACCTATCAATCCTACGAAATAAATAAATCAGGCCATCCATTCAATAAAGCGCTTCGTTCATCTATTTGGCAATTATCTGTATCCGGTACATGGCAACTTAGGTTCCATCAGGGAACAATCATGGCAGCCCAGCCGCTCGGCAATGTCACGCCGTAGGTAAAAAAATGGCCCTGAATTCGGGCCATTGATTAACTAGGATTGATCCTTACTCAGCGATAAAGGCGAGTTCTGCGTTTTTTCACAATTTGGAACCCGATCACTAAAATAATGAACCAGACTGGTGTGGCGATTAATGCCTGTCGGGTATCTGGCTGCAAGGACAGTAATACCAGTACAAAGGCAAAGAAAGCCAAACACAGCCATGACATAACGATACCCAATGGCATTTTATACACCGATGCCTTATGCAGCGCAGGGCGGCGTTTCCGATAAACCAGGTAGGAACACAAAATCATGCTCCAGATAAACATGAACAGAGTAGCAGAAACGGTTGTCACCAGTGTAAAGACCCGCATCACATCAGGAATAAAGTAAATCAGAATGACGCCAAAAGAGAGGCATAGACAGGTAAAGATCAATCCCGATGCAGGAACCGAACGGCGGGATAAACGGCTAAACTGCTTCGGTGCATCCCCTTCTTTCGCCAAACCAAATAACATCCGGCTAGTAGAAAAAACCCCACTGTTTGCCGAAGATGCCGCAGAAGTCAGCACCACAAAATTCACAATGCTGGCCGCAGCCGGTAACCCAATCAGGACAAACAGCTCCACAAACGGACTTTTATCCGCAACAATCGAACGCCATGGCGTGACTGACATAATCACAATCAGAGCCAGCACATAGAATGTGATAATCCTGATCGGAATGGCATTAATTGCTTTTGGCAGGGATTTCATCGGATCTTTGGTTTCTGCGGCGGCGGTTCCCACTAATTCAATACCGACAAAAGCAAATATCGCAATCTGGAATCCGGCAAAAAACCCACTCAGCCCCATTGGGAACATGCCACCATCATTCCAGACATTGGATAATGTAGCAGTATGTCCCGCAGGAGATTGAAAATGGGTGCCAATCAAAATACCGCCTATGACAATCAAAGCAACAATCGCAACGATTTTGATCATGGCAAACCAGAATTCCAGCTCTCCGAACAATTTTACCGTCGCGAGATTCAGTGTCAGCAAGATCAAAACGCACAAGAGCGAAGTTGCCCACTCAGGAAAGTCGGGCGTCCAATAACTGACATAAGAGGTAATCGCGACAACATCAGCAACGCCAGTAATGACCCAGCAAAACCAGTAAGTCCAGCCCACAAAAAAACCGGCCCACGGCCCTAGCAAGTCTGCTGCAAAATCACTGAACGACTTATAGTGCAAATTGGAAAGTAATAACTCGCCCATTGCACGCATAACAAAAAACAGCATAAATCCGATGATCATATATACAAAGATGATCGATGGCCCCGCAAGGGAGATGGTCTTGCCTGATCCCATAAACAGGCCAGTCCCTATAGCGCCACCAATTGCAATAAGCTGTATATGTCGATTGGTGAGACTTCTCTGTAGATGCGAGCCTTCTGTTTCAGGTGTGTGGGTAGATTGTATTTTTTCTTCCATAATTGTATCCCATTTATTCTCACAGCATGGAGCATGGCCTTAATCCCCTCAGACTGTGTTTAAGCTATCATTGTGACATAGACAGCCGAGGTATTAACAGAAGGATTTCAATTGAAAAACAAGATGCTGACATTTCAATCTACTGATAGTCTAGACGCTGTTTACATTTTATTCACAGAATAAAAAAGTGAAAATAAGCCATTGACGACGTGTTATTAGAGAACAATAATCAGCTTGTTGGGTCGTTAGCTCAGTTGGTAGAGCAGTTGATTCTTAATCAATTGGTCGGGAGTTCGAGCCTCCCACGACCCACCATATTTTAATTATTAAATCAATGCATTAGGCCACTTTATGACGAGTATCTCTTTTATATTTATTAGCCAGCGGCGACAGAGTTTTTCGGTTCTGTCGCATTAACAGAGAGATCTCGAGCGAAAGTGCCTTGATTTATTTTTATACAGTTAGTCGATAGAAATAGACCGCCGGTGAAATTGGATACTCTGGTTCTTGCGGGTATTGTCCTTTGCGCAACATGCAGACCCGTTCAATCCCGGCTAATACGGTCTGAGCCCACCTAAAGTTTTTGAACCCCAGCATAGGGCGTGTTTGCCGTTTGACGTTGCGATGATCCTGTTCAATCAGGTTATTGAGATACTTATTTTGCCGGATATTGATCTGCTTATCCTTCGGTTTTCCCTGATTTAACTCGTCTAGCGCGGCTTTGTCAGCGCCACTTTTATCCAGGGTCACCACTTCAGGTTGTCTGTGCTGACCCATCGCCTTTTTAAAGAAATGCAAGGGGATCTCCTTATCCCGATAGGCGGTCAACAGAAAATCAACCGTATTGCCGTTTGAGTCTACAGCACGGTAGAGGTAACGCCATTGTCCTTTGATTTTGATATAGGTTTCATCCATTCGCCACCGAACGCCCAATAACCTAACGAGAAGTAATATTGATCTTGGTTATGAATTCTTATTCTTACACCATGAAATAAAAAGATTCAGTGTTCCTCCCCAAAAAATACCATCAAGAAGGCCGCTTAATAGCCCGAAGAGTAAATTATAATGTAATGAGTGTAGCAATATTGGGTAAATACTTAATAAAGCCGTCATGATAAACTTACTTACAAAAGTAATCATGATCACTATCAATGTCAAAGGCGTACCTGGGCGAATAATTAAGTTGCTGTTAGTTTTTTTTCTTAATCGTGGCTGTGATCTCCATAATATCCAACCAATAGTAGTACCGAAAATCAGACCGATTCCCATCATCACCAGTGATAAATTTGAGAAGTAGGTTTCCGTGAGAACACTATGTATTCCCCAAACTAAAAATACGGTAGGCAGCAAGAAAATGCGCCCTATACTCATTTCACGGTTTGAAAGAGCTTTAATGCCTCTTATGATAAGAAATACAAGCAGAATCCAGACCCATATAGGTGTGTCTTTTATAATAGTGATGTATTGTGGCATGTTGTCACTCATTAGTCTTTTTTGTATGAAAAGTTTATTATTAAGATGATTTTTCTTTCTGTAAGAATCCCTCATTATTGAGGATAAATATTTAGATACAAGTATGGTGAAAACAATAGTGCTTAAAGATAATAAGTGGGACTGCACCTTTGATATAAAAATATAACCTATGATCCCACTTATTACAAAAGCAAAAACCCATATTAATGTTATATTTTTATTAATTTTATAAAAAACAACATGATTGAGCTTATCTTCTGAAAGAGAATCTCACAACTATGCAATCGTAAATGGCTTTGTTATGATTAAATTGAATATAGCAATAATAGCTGAAATTGTGTAACAAAAACTTGCAGGATAATCAAAAATTAATGGAATCCAATCGAAACAATAGTTAATAAAAATAAATGGAAAATTGAATAAATTTCATAAAATTATCGGTTCATACTGTGAAATGAGATGACGATTAATTACGATTAGAAAGGCTAAAAGAAAACCCCATATTGTAAATTTTGTTTCTATGCTTAATGAAGTAAACATCACATAAGAATAGAGATTCTAGGGAATCAGAGAGATAAAAAATTTTAATAAATTATTCATTGCATTGCCTGCAAGAAAGAAAAACTGCCATTAGTATGACGTTCACCATTTTCATCACAGATAAAAAAATTACCTAACATTCCTTCACTATTAGTTTTGAGTGATACTGTATAATTATGATCAGGTTTTACCGCTTTCAGGAATTTGACTTTGTGTAATTTAATGATATCAATCTTGCGTTCATTCCTTTTACACAGAGAGAAAACAAGATCTATAAGTAATGAGCCGGGGCAAACAGGTTGTCCCGGAAAATGTTCCTGAAACAAATAATGACCTGGATTCAAATTGAAACCATAACAGTGGTTGCTGATAGGCCAGACTTCCCATAGGGAAATAGCAGAGTTTTCAATGGAAATCTCAGAGAAAGGCGTCGTTGGTAATACTACCTCACTGACGATAATGCTGGCTTGCGCAACAATTTTTTCTCTAGATTCTCCACTATAAACTCGGCAGTTAACACGGAAGGTGTTATAGATTGGCTCAAATCCCCCTTCCACGATCATCTTATTGCTACATGATGCCACCTTACAGGAAAAATGTTCAATCATAACAGGGAGAAAACGCTGCCGCATTTTAGCCGAAAACTGTGAGGATACATAACGAACCGCAAACTGGTTTAAGGCTTCAATCAACAGACTAATGGCACTGTGATTTTGATGCCCTTGCCAACTTGAAAGTAGTGCAACACCGGTTGCCATCTCTCTCTTTGGTTCAATACTCAGAGGTAAGCATATTGCAAGAAATTGTGTTTCCATGTTGCACCTTATAACCAGTGTTTCGGAAATTCTTTGTATTTTTCACGCAACTCCTTCGAACTCATACCAAATGCATGTGCATTGAAACGTTGTCTATAATGACTCAATAGGATAGGTGCTCGACAAACAAAGAAAGCAAGTACGGCAATATAGGGATCAACCCGTCTCTGACTGAGTACACAGCCTAATAAATAATCTACATTAGCGTTTAATCCACAGTAAGAGGTAATGGTATTAGCGAGTATTTTATAAGGAATGAATGTATCATTATATTGAGAAAAAAATGCATCAACACGCGTATCTCGTGGCATAACTGGATGGCCGAAGCCCGGATAGGGTTTAGTGACACAGTAGTTATGCATGGCACTCTTGATATTCCCTCGTTTTAAATGAGGAGATAAAGCGTTAAGTTTTTTCGTAACGAGTTGACAAGCACCTAAATGTGACGGACCGGCTGCACATAAAGCTCCCATTAAGGCATAATTAACACTGTTTTTAGTACTGGCAATAAATCTTACTGTCGCAGTGGTTGGTGTAACTATACCGAATCCCCCTAATAACAGCGACATCATAAAACTGCTATCAATAGTATTATCAGTATAATCACTAAGTGACGTCAGAAACCATTGGCTAAATGCGCGGCAATTTGTTAGTTGTGGAAGAAGAGGGGTGTATTCTTTGCGTCTTGCAAGTTCGATTAGCCATGGTAACAACAGTATTACCATCAAATCAGATTGATCTTCTGTAATTGATTGTTCGGTAAGAAGAGACTTATCTATTTCTACTTGCATTAGTAATATGATGAAGCGCTGCAAGGGAGATAATTCTTGGTTGCAGGGTAACAATTGATGCATTTTTTGAATCCTTACTGCACACGCACTGTTTTGTAAGGCTATGCTGGCTTTCATTACTAGGCTATCCATTTCTTCAAGTGATAAAGTATCACCGCTTAGAGAAAACCAAGTATTTTGTAAGTAGTGATAATTTTTCGCTAAGGTTAAAATGTTTTTCTGGCGAATATATAGAGTGTTTTTTTCAATGTCATAGTAATCAATTGAGTTATTTTCCATGTTGTTCTCCATTGAGTGCAGGAAACCGATAAAGTCTCAAATTCATATCGTTGCGCTCTTTGGTAGCCAACAAATAGTGTTCAAAACTTGTTGAACCTCTAAATTGAGAGTGATAAAGAAAATGAGGGATTCGCTCGATTACATTTACAGTATCAATAGCTGAATTGAGAATAGCAGCATAAACGTTTTCTTTATTTACGATAGACGATGAGAGAAGAATCAGATCAATGCCAGCATAGTTAAAATTTTCTCCGGCTTCAGTGATAAACGTTGCTCGCTCAACAGCCACTCCTTTATGGTGCCGCCAGTTTTCAAAGACTTCCCGAGCTGACTCAATAGCATCTTTGTCGTAATCAATTGCAGTGACCTTGGCATTTGTATATTTCATCCACATCAGAATCGATGCAGGCATTGGGCCACAGCCAATATGACATATATACTTAGGGGATTGTTCTAATAATTTTCTTTCGTCGAAATATAGTGAGCGATAATTCTCAGTATAGAATTTTCGATTTTCACTTAAAGTAGATATTTCATTCTCGATTAGTGTTTTTTTTCCACACATAAAACTAGCAATAATTGTTTCATGATTTTTCTCATCGAGAATAATTTTATTATCCAATTTTGAAAGTAATTGCTCCTGATTATGGCTAAACTTATGATATAGATCAGGATGATTTCTTTTAATAAACAAAAGTTCATCACGTATTTTTTTTACTATAAAATCAAACTCTGGTAATAATCCAGATTGTTTTTTTATAGGGTAACTTATTGCCTGATTTATTTTATCTATTATGTCATTTAACATAATTTAATATCCTTTTATCTATTATTAAAATAAGATTTATCTTTAATGAAAAGGAAAGCTTTCGTGCCTAATTTGTGTTATCTCTCCCCATGCCATGAGGAAAATTTATACAAATTAAGGTTCGTATCGTAACGCTCTTTAGTCGCTAACTGATAACGTTCAAAACCTTTCGGGCGGTAGAATTCTAAGTTATAAAAGTACCTAGGTGTCCTTTCAATGATGCTTACTGTATCCTTATCTGAATTAAGAATGGCAGAAAAAACGCCTTCTTTGTTTAAGATAGCCCTGGAAACTTTCTCATCAAAATATAATGAATGGTTGCGCTCAATATAGTAATTTTTCATTTTATCTACAGCTGAAGCTTCATCTCCAGAAAATGGCAACGTCCCAGTCATAGAGTCAGAAATCATGATTTCCCAATTTTTACTATGGGCTAGTGCTTTATTATCTAAAACTGAGAGCAGACGTGACTGATTTTTGCAAAATCTATTATATTGACCAGGGTCATTTTTTACATCTAGAAGGTCATCACGTATTTCTGTGCTAAGATCATTAAATTTTGGTGATAACGAATATTTCTCTATTGGATAATTTATTGATTCATTTGTCTTATTTATTATATCATCAAACATGATTTAACCCCGATTATCTATAATTAACAAATGCTTTCCTCGGGGAGATAGAGAAAAGTCGTTATAGTCTGTTTTAATTAAACAGACATTTCCTCGATTTCTACTATAAACTTCAGCTAACTCTGGTATATTTCGTATTTTTTCTTCTAGGCTATCTAAATCAGCTTTATCATTTTCTTTAGATGAAATTTTTATCATGAGATATTCTTTATTCTTATTATCAGAAGATAATGTAATTTGTATTTGAGCATCGGGTAATTGATTGACAATAAGGCGTGTTATTTTTTTACAATTGACAACATTCCCCATGAAATTAAATTCATCTATATTACGCCTGATACCAGTTAAGAGCAGGCTCTCGTTTCTATAACTGATTTTTGCATTATCATCAGTAGGGTATCGGATCAAACGATATGATGCTGTGTGATCCAATGAAGTAACTAATAACCCAAACTGATTATCATATTCAAAAAAGAAGTCCTCTTTAAAGAGAATATATTGATCATGATTTTCAATAGAAATTCCCAGAAAACCACACTCAGACAACCCATACAGTCCAATAATTTTTAAACCATTCCCTAATATATCCAGAATATATTTTTCTTGATCTTTTCGAAGAGATTCGCCAGTGAAAACTATCTTTTTTATTGATAATGAAATATCAAAATACTTCATTGCCTCAATAAATTGAATAATTGAGGCAGGCACACCAAATAATACAGAAAGACCAATTTTTACGAGAAAATGAAAATGTTTTTTATCTAAGAGTCTAATATCTCCAATTGGAATTACGCTGGCATGACAGTATTTTGCTATTTCACAGGCAGAATAGTGTAATGATGAGAACAAATTAATCGTAAACAGATTGCCTACTACGTCCTGACAAGTAAAAACTTGTTGTTTTTTTAGCTTGCTAATAAGATTATGTTCACTATTGGAAGCTGAATTTTTACTCACTTTGAAAGCAGTCCGTACAGCCTTCATTGTTCCTGTGGTTCCGCTGGTTGTGCCTATTAAAGCAGGAAAAGAAGCTGCTTCTATCGGTGTATTCACAGGTAAAAGTATTTGCTTGTTTACAGGCACTATACTGCAAAATTCTTGATAATCAGAAAAATAACATTGTGTTATTGTTGCCAGACGTTCCCGTTCACTCTGGAATAGTTGTGAATTATCATAATTTTTCATATTACACCTTCTTTTTTATAAGAATTTCACAACCTAAAGCACCTATTCCGGTTCCTTTTTTCACATGGTATTCAATGTTTTTCATCTGGCATGAGGATAGTAGTGACTGAATTTGTTCTAACGTATATTTCTCATCGATACTCATGTTGGGAACACCACATTTTTCTCGCTCTTCGTTAAATAACTTAATGGCTTTCTCATCTGCATCAGCCAATGGTTCATGAATAATGGCAATCCCACCTTTATCCAATACACGACATATTTCCTGTAAACCTTTTGGGGGTTCTGCCCAATGATGAATAATTGACCTTCCATAAATTAATGAGAACATCTGTTCATTAAATGGTAATGCACTAGCACTGCCTTCATACACGGTTATTTTCGACTGTACCGCGTGTTTTTTTATTTTCTCCCGGCAGAAAGTAACCATACGTAAATCAAGATCAATTCCGTTTAAGTCGTAATGGCTAAGTTCTGGAGCATCTAATAAACTAAAAAGCATATGGCCTGTCCCCATGCCCACATCCAATAAATTATTTTTTTCTGAGGTGATAGTTGCCATCTCTTCAAGGAGGCGTTTTCTAAGATAGGAGTTCCATATTGAAGTTCCTACAATTGCAAAATTTTCGTATTGTTCAGGAGTTAAATCAACAAATAAATCTTTCATTATTCATGTCCTTATAGTGTATAAATAGAAAATAAAATAACCTAATCTAATGCATTATTGTGATGATTATCTATGTGATTGAAATTAGGTTTTACCTATAAACATGACTTACCACATGATGCATGTTTAATTTAACTACTTTTATATTTCAATATATTAAAATAAATAATTTTTCGAAAATATTAGGGAACTTATGTAGATACTATTGTTACACTAACGAATTACTATCATCTAAGACAGAAGAAAGAGAGTCATTCATTAACGTAACCGCAATTATTGAACCATCAATTTCGTAATAAGTACAGTGTATTTTTGGAATTTTAAGTTTAATTTCACTCCCAATATAAATAAACGTGCACAGTTGGTCATCTAATTTTTCCAGCACATAATCATCAATATTAAAGGTAAATGGCTGAAAAGAAAATAATGCTTTATAGATACTCTCCATACAGCAAAAAACAACTGTTGATAAGTAAATTTTATCTGTATTTGGGTTTAAATAATCCTTATATTTTCGTAGAAAATCAATCATAAAATGGCGTACTTTTCTATGGTAACAAAGATACTCAATATCAACACCAATATAGCTAACTTCTGGTATATGACTTAAGAGCAGTGCAGTAAGCTGCTTACCATGACTAACACTGTAATAGCGGTTAACAGCAGCATAATCAGTACTAAAAAGTTCTTTTAATAAGATTAAACTATATTGCTTAGCAAATTCTCGTTGGCGTATAGCATTACTGGCTTGGCTCATAAAAGGAGGTAACTTTATAGGGTGGTGTTTTTTTTCATTTAATAAAGTATTTTCAGTATATGAAAACAAGCAAAGAAACAGATTTGATTTTACATTAATAAAAATCCTTATCATTTTACCCCCGACGATATGAATTTTATTTTACCTGTATTAGTTGTAGGAATAAGGGGAATAGTATTTACTATAAAGTCGTAGCGGTGCCAAGACTGTAATAGCAAATTTTTTATATTACTAACTGTTTCTTTTTCCACAGTTGATTCGATATTTATTTCAATGAAACCTTCAGAGTTTTTGCTAAAATAGTGACGGACGTAACCCATTTCCTGCATAATTTGATTAGATATTGCTTTTTCAGGGAAAAATTTTCCATTAATTTTAAACTCGTTCACAGTACGTGAAATCCAATAATAACAATCGTCACTATCTTTTTCGAAGAGATCACCAGAGTTAAACCAGCCATCATTATGTAAGAGAGTCAGGTTACTATCGACATATCCATCGGCAGAATATGGTGTTTGATAGTGCATCTGACTAAAGCCAGTTGTAAAATCAGTATTTTTTTTCAATTGAATTTGAATTTCGTCAGATATAACAAAACCTGGAGCAACCACGCTATTACGGCTTCTTTTTTCAATATCGCTGGTCGTTTCAAATTTATGGCAAAATAAACGAGGACCAGATTCAGTCTGACCAAAATTATTCCATAATACATCACAACAATTCATTATTTGTGTCGCTTGAAAGGTGAGTAAACAATCTGATGCATTTAGAACGGTTGCTAACCGTGTACGGCTTTCAGTTAGTACTTTACTTAGTGGAAGCATCAAATCACCAATCAAGGGCAGGGTATTGATAGAATAAAAATGGATTATTTCATTAATACTGTTCAGTCGATAGTGTTCGAATATTAATCCTCCTTCTGAAATTAGCGTGCTTAACATAGTAGATAGCCCATACATATACTGTACAGGGAAAACACACAGGGTATTCTTGTCAGAAGTTATCTGTAGATAACCCCGGACTTTTTCAGCATTCGCGGTAAGTCTAATTTCTTTGTATTGTATCAGCTTGGGCTTACCGGTTGTCCCAGAAGTCATAAAGTAAAAATAGGCATATGGAAACGGAGTAAAATCGTATGTAGATCTGATATAATTTGAACCAGCGCAATGAGAAGTAAGGACAATCTTCTTATTTATAGGGATTCTTGCTTGACATGCTGGATTCATTACGTAAGCAGCAATATTATCTTCTTTTACCAACATTTGGACTGTGGTGATATCACGGATATTCACAATCATCGCTTTTAGTTTAAGTGCAGAAGCAAGAAAATAATAGAGCATTCCTTCTAAGCTATTTCTGATTAGAAAAACAAATAGCGCTTCTCGATTAGTCTTATAATGAGCAGAGTGAGTGAGGATCTGTGTGATACCACTTTGCACCATTGCCGTAAAATCGGCACCATTATAACTTTGATTTTTAACTTTAACGCGCCAATTGTTCTGTAATAAAGATACGATAGTTAACATATCAATTATTCTCAATAATGTTAGGGTTGCCGAGTACTAAGCTGGCTGCACTCCCACCCATACCAAATGAATTTTTTATCGCATAATGCAAAGGCATATAAGTATGTTGTCTAACTAACGAGATATGTTCCGGCAATTGGGGATCTGGTTCATCAAGGTTTAAAATACCGGGTAGGAAATTATGTTGAAATGCCACAATAACCGCAAGTATTTCCATAGCACCAGCTGTCGCAATCAGATGGCCATGATTTGATTTAGTTGCAATAATTGCCGGTTGATGTTCACCAAATACTCTGGAAATAGCCCGGGATTCATGAAGATCGTTTTGTACCGTTGATGTACCGTGAGCACTGACAAAATCGATATGACTCTTAGCAATCTTCGCATCTTTCAGTGCCCTTTCCATCGAAAGCTTCATTTCTAGTTCATCATGGTGTGGGGCCACTATATTTTCAGCGCACAAGGAACTGCCATATCCCAGTAACCGCACCAGTGGTATTCCTTGGCGTGCTCGAACGGCTGATTCTTTTTCAATAACAAATAAAACTGCACCTTCTGCTAATACAAAGCCACTACGATTGCGATCAAAAGGACGTGATAGTTGTGAGCCCGTATAACGATTATCGGTTGTAATGACCCCCATCCCTTCTAAGCGTGCCACATTTAATGGAGTAACCTTGGCAGAAACCCCTCCTGTGATAGCCGCCTTTATCTGGCCTCTCTGGATAGCACGCATAGCCAGTCCGATACTTTGCGTTGAGGCTGAACAAAGTCCAAGATGAGCAAAACTGGTGCCAGTGTACGGAATAATATTATGAATAGATTTAAGAATGGCACCGCAGTCTAGATCGAATAATTCGCTGACTTTAAAATGTTCAATTGCTGCTTTGATACGATTTTCTCTAGTAGCATTTAATGGTAGTTTTTTAGTAAATTCAATACACTGCTCTATATCCATAGCAGGTTCATCTGTGCCAATTATACAACCTATTTCATTGGCTGAATAATAATCTGTTAACCTTATCTGACAGGAAAGTTCAATGGCTGCTTTTTCTGCATAGAAAAGCTCACCATTACGGAAATGTTTTTTCTTTGGCCACTGAAGTAATTCATTTCCTTCATCGGGTATGCCAGCATAAGATGAATTCAGAGAGTGATGGTCAAATTTTTTAATAGGCTTAACTCCACTGATATTATTTTTCAAGTTAAAATATATATCTTCCAATTTATTACCGAGTGGCGTGATTGCACTATATAAACTAATGCACAACGGGTCGTAAGGTAGATTTTTATCCATTTTCACGTCACTTTTTAGTTAAAAAAATACATCCCAAACCGTAATTTATTCCTGTGCCATTTAACAATAATTTACAGCCATTAGGAATTTCCGGGTCATTCAGGCAACACAGAATATCAAGGATATTGTTTAGCCTACCGGTATAACCTGTAATTAACTTGTAATTCATAATTTTTGCATCTGGAAATATCTTTTCTATTGAATTATATTCAGCTTCTTTTTGTTCTAAAATCCCATTATCATAACTGATTATTATATCGGGAGTACCGTGTTTCTTTTTTTGTTCGACAAAAATATTTTCCCAATCTTCATGTGTGTATTTTACTTTCGGGATGTAATGAATAATAATGGAAATTATTTCAGCTAGTGCTTCATGCGGATCGTGATCCAAATGGAGAATAACACTACCCCAGCTAGGAATAATACCTGAGTTCATCGACGCATTTTCACGAATTTCACCAAATTTACTAAATACAATTAAGATATCAGAACTTAACATATTTGCGCTATTTATAATTAGTGCTCCTTGCTTAACGTCATTATGAATAATGTCTTCTTGGGCCATTTTTAAAGCACTCATGCCACTTAATGATGCGGAACGCAAAGGAATTCCCTCTTCATGATTAGAGAGTATCTTGGAAATATGATAAAGAGGATTAGTCGGCAATAAGCGAAGCATTTCCAATGGGTTATCTAACTTATTAAAATAAGATAGATTTTTCCAAAAATCATCAGCCCCCTTATGAACAACCTCTTTTAACGTATTCAAATTATGTTCTTCACTATCACAAGCTGAATAAAGTCTTGCTTTTGATAAAAATTTAAGATTGGTTTTTTCCCCCAGATCAGCCAATGCATTGATTGATAATTTAGATATAGTATTTAATACAGCCCGATCTTCTCGTTTAATCAATGTAGGATCACTGATAGAAATTTTAGATTCAGAGTAAATATTTACTAATGGAAAACTTCTAGCCGTTTTAGATTTATAGATCATTAATGAAAGTAAATCTGCACTACTTTTAGCATACTGCTGATAAACACCATAATTTTTAATATATGATCTTCTCATATTTTATTCCGAGTTTTGTAGAGAATGAATTAATTTTTGATTTATATAATAAATAGTGAAATATTTGTATAATTCTTTAAACTCTATTTCAGAATCATTAGTTACAGTTTTATCGGAAAATTTTAGTTGTCTGTTTAGACGGGAAATCCCTTCGGGTGTCCATTTTTTATCTTTAAATGAATAGTTTTCTTCCAGTGTAGCCATTTTGTTTATAGGCCATAAGGTATCAGGGGTAATGTCAATATTAAGATTTTTCTTCAACTCAAAAGAAAAATCAATAAAATCGATAGATGTCATATCATAATCTAAGAACAATGACTTATTTACATCTATTTTTGTATCTTCACTAATGTACATAACGTCTTTGAATATTTTTTCTATCACAGAAATATACATATTAGATTAACCTCTCACCGTTTCCTAATGTTAACGTGATACCTGTAGTAGTTATTTGGTTATTAATAAAAGAGTTTATAGTATTAACAATGTCTTGTGGTAAAAGCAGTTGACGGGTGGGGATGTTTTTTTTAATGTCACGTAAAGTGATACCTTTTTTATCACAATATTCTTTCAACATATGTGTTTTTATGTAACCGGGGCTAAGGCATAAAGTTCGTATGTTAAATCTTGCAAACTCTAATGCTATATTAGACATATATCGCTCCATAGCCATTTTTGTTGCTCCATAGATACTATTACCAATATTTATTTTGTGAGCGGCCACGGAACTAATATAAATAAATTTTGTTTCTGATTCTTTGTATGATTTCATGTTTTTAGCAATGACATTAAAAATAAGTGTAGCAGAAATAAAATTTATCCAAGTGATGTTTTTTATAGTGCCTGGATCTAAATCATCACACAGTTTAGCTGGGTTAATCCCCGCGCAATAAATTGTTACATTAATTTTTTTGCTCTCAATAAGTTGACAGAATTCAATGACTCGTTCTTCATTCATTAAATCAAGCTGTACTGGTTTTACGCGAGCACCATATTTTTCTTCTATATTTTTTACTTTTTTATCTCCTTTCCACCAAGTAAATGTAATGTCATAACCTTGCTTAATTAGATCATTAATTACCGCCTCTCCTATTTCTGAAGTACCCGCCAAAATTAGTGCCGAACATTTATTTATTAATTTCAAGTCACTATCAACAATAAATTTCATAATAAAATCCCATCAAAATAGAATAGTCATTTACTTTATCGGAACGTTATTTCCCATAATCAGTTACATTTTTCCTTACCAATCATATTGGTTGATTTTTATTTTATCATTTTTATGAGTAATTATTTTAACTCCCATAATTTTATATGTTTTAATTTAAAATACGTTCTGTTTGTTTTTTGACAGAATCTTAGATTGAAATTATAAATGCAATCTAATTTTTGTCCTATTTTGAACAGCTCTGCATTCCACAATGTCATATGAGTTTCCTTTTAAATTCATTATTACACCATTATTTAGTCAAAAAAATTATGGAATAATTTTAAGATAATAATTTGTATAAATCACATTGGTAGGGGAAGTAGGTAATCTTTCTTTGGGGAAAAAAATACGCGGAGCAGTATGTTCAACAAAAACAGCTAACAATAATTTTTAGCTCTTGTAAATTAAAGTCGTCGACTTTAATCCATAAATTAGCTGATATAGCATATTTTATGAAAACTTCATAATTGTGTAACAATGCTACCGCCCAAGGAGTCAAATAACACACTTGAATGTTAATCTCATATTAAAACCAGTAGAGGTAGATTAACATTTTAGTTATAAACAAACCATAAACGGTTCTGTCGCATTAACAGAGAGATCTCGAGCGAAAGTGTCTTGATTTATTTTTATGCAGTTAGTCGATAGAAATAGACCGCCGGTGAAATTGGATATTCTGGTTCTTGCAGATATTGTCCTTTGCGCAACATGCAGACCCGTTCAATCCCGGCTAATACAGTCTGAGTCCGCCTAAAGTTTTTGAATCCCAGCATAGGGCGTGTTCGCCGTTTGACGTTGCGATGATCCTGTTCAATCAGGTTATTGAGGTACTTATTTTGCTGGATATTGATCTGCTTATCCTTCGGTTTTCCCTGATTTAACTCGTCTAGCGCGGCTTTGTTGGCTCCACTCTTATCCAAGGTCACCACCTCAGGTTGTCCGTGCTGACCCATCGCCTTTTTAAAGAAATACAAGGCGGCCTCCTTATCCCGATAGGCGGTCAACAGAAAATCAACCGTATTGCCGTTTGAGTCTACAGCACGGTAGAGGTAACGCCATTGTCCTTTGATTTTGATATAGGTTTCATCCATTCGCCCACCGGGAGCCCAACAACAGGCTGACTACGCCGATAGCGTTTAATAATCAACGGGACCCGACGATGAACCCAGCGAGAAAGCGTGGAATGATCGACGGTTATCTCCCGCTCAACGAGCATTTCCTCGAGATTACGCAAGCTCAGGGCATAGGCCAGATACCAGCGAACACACTGGGCGATAATATCAACAGGAGAGTGCAGACGTTTGAACACTTTTCGGATCAGGGGCATCGTCAGTCACCCAAAAAAACGACATACTATCCGAACAGGGCTTAATGCGACAGAACCCTAAAAATGGCTAACTCTGGATACCATTTCAATCTCAGGGCTTCATATCAAAAATTATTCTTCTAACAAAATGTGATAATGGCGGATTCACATAATAAGCTAACCACCATAATTACTATGATACAGGCACAACACCATTATTCTTGAAGTAAACGAGTCCGTATTCCTTTAAATAATTCATTCTGAGTTTTACCACACCGAGTTTTTCGATGGCGATTATTTGATCGGTTCTCCACAAGGTGCAATATGCCTCTGATAACCGACCGAATCGATGGACTGCACCTCGGGGAATTGTAGGAAATTCTCCTCAGGCAGGAGGGAGTTTAGTTGCAAAAATTGGAAACAAAACCTACGAAATTGGTAATGGCGTGCTCCACAAGACAGTCCCCGTAGATGGTGAATTGATATTTTTATTTCTCGATAGTTATTATGGAGATAATTCCGGTAACTTTTATGTCGATGTTAAAATCGAGTCACGTCATTCTCCTCTCAAAGAAATAAAATAAAGCCATTAATTAGAATGCTGAATATTTTTATTGAAAAAATATCAAGTGAGATAATTTATATTATTTCACTTAGCTAATTAAAAAGCCCCTGAACAATCAGAGGCTTTTTATCACAGTCTATTTTTTTATTTAGTTCTATAATGGGCTTCCGCCTCATCAAAACGCTGTTGAGTTGCCTGACTTGGCGCTTTCCCTAACAGGCTAACACCAATAATGGCAATAGAAGCAAAGATAAAACCTGGAATAATTTCATACAACCCGAACCACTTGTACTGCATCCATACCAATACCGTAATCGCTCCTACCAGCATACCGATCAATGCACCATTGCGAGTCATGCGTTTCCAAAGTACCGAAATCAGTACTACAGGGCCAAATGCCGCACCAAACCCAGCCCATGCATTACTTGCCAGAGCCAGCACTTTATTGTTCGGATTGGTTGCAATGACAATCGCAATAGCAGCCACCAGCAACACCATCAAACGGCCAACCCATACCAACTCATTCTGACTGGCTTTGGTGCGCACAAAAGCTTTATAGAGATCTTCCGTCAGCGCACTAGAACAAACCAACAACTGGCAACTTAAGGTACTCATCACTGCCGCCAATACTGCCGACAGCAAGATTCCGGTAATCCACGGATTGAACAACAGCGTACCTAGCTCGATAAAGATACGTTCGTTCTTTTGTAATACGGGAGCCGCCTGCTCTGGATACAGCTCAAAATAGGCAATGCCAAAGAAACCAACAGCTACGGTTCCAGCAAGGCACAGAAACATCCACGTCATACTGATACGACGGGCTTTGTGAATGGTTTGGTGAGAGTCCGCCGCCATAAAGCGTGCAAGGATGTGAGGCTGGCCGAAATAACCAAATCCCCATCCCAATAGCGAGATAATGGCGATAGCATTTAACCCTTTGAACATATCCAGATAAGAGGTATGTTTTGCTTCAATGACCGCGATAGCATTCTCAAACCCACCAACGTTGAACAAAATTAGCACGGGTACCAAAATCAGGGCAAAAATCATCAGAGTTGCCTGAACGGTATCCGTCCAGCTTACTGCCAAAAAACCACCGAGGAAGGTATAGCCAATAGTCGCCAGCGCCCCAAGCCATATTGCTTTTTCATAACTGATACCAAAAGTGCTCTCAAATAACAGGCCACCCGCAACGACACCCGATGCACAATAAATGGTAAAGAAAATCAGGATAACCAGCGCTGAGATGATACGCAGGATTTTACTGCTGTCTTCAAAACGGTGGGTGAAATAATCCGGCAAGGTTAACGCGTTGTTATTCGCCTCAGTATGCACGCGCAATCGACCGGCAACCCAGCGCCAGTTCAAATAAGCGCCCATCAAACAGCCGAGTGCGATCCAACTTCCTGAAATGCCTGATAGAAAAATTAAGCCCGGCAACCCCATCAATAACCAGCCACTCATATCAGAAGCGCCAGCAGATAATGCTGTTACCACACTGCCCAATCGCCGCCCACCCAATATATAGTCATCAAAATTTTTGGTGGAACGATAAGCCATGAAGCCTATCACCAGCATCGCGGCAATGTAGACAATGAAGGTTATTAGCATTGGTGAATTTACTGTCATGCAGGTTCTTCTCCATAGTGTTTCTGCAAATCGTGTTATTTGCGTAAATAATGTTATCTGTACTTAAAGCCACCCTTGTTCAACATGATATGTTTTCAGTGCAATATATTTGCAGTACAAGGCATTTGCCTACCAGGTTGTACCTGAAGATCATTTCACCTAAAGTGGCATTAATTTCGGTATGTATAATTTATGTTTGTAATTATTTTAAAATCACTTTCTATCCTAGATTAGCTCAAACATTTTTAACAACTAATTAACGATGTTTTTTATTAGAAACGCTCGCTAAGTCACATTTATCACTTCAGAAGTTGTACCTTTCATTAAAGAATCAGTTACACCTCCACAATCACAACAATAAAAACCATTAAATATCAATTAAATAAATACTAACAAGTCATGATATTTACCAGACAAATAATCAAAACAAGATTAGTTTCACAAATTTAGAACGGCCGCTTTTAACATGGTTGCACAAAGTTGCAACATGACAGATATTGTTATGTAACTTGGTTAAGTCTTACCTATTAAGGAGTGAGAATGGGTAGTACCACTATGGGCGTGAAGCTCGATGAAGCAACGCGTAATCGTATAAAATCTGCTGCACAACGAATTGAACGCACACCACACTGGCTGATTAAGCAAGCCATTTTTAATTATCTTGAACGCCTGGAAAATGAGGAAAAGATCCCAGAAATATCAGTGTCTCAGGATAACAAAGAAGAAAAGATTTCCGAAGAAGAATCACAGATTGAGGCGTCTTATCAACCATTTTTGGATTTTGCCGAGCATATTTTGCCCCAATCGGTGAAACGTTCTGCAATTACCTCAGCGTATCGACTGCCTGAAACGCAGGCAGTTCCTATGTTACTGCAACGCGCTCAATTATCAGAAGAACAAGCCAAAGCGACCCACAAACTCGCTTATTCCATCGCTGAAAAACTACGCCAGCAAAAACATGGCATTGGCCGCTCCGGTTTAGTGCAAGGGTTACTGCAAGAATTCTCCCTTTCTTCACAGGAAGGCGTTGCGCTGATGTGCCTTGCCGAAGCCCTGCTGCGTATTCCCGACAAAGCCACCCGTGATGCGCTGATCCGTGACAAAATCAGCAACGGTAATTGGCACTCCCATCTTGGCCAAAGCCCATCCATGTTTGTCAATGCCGCGACTTGGGGGCTGCTGTTCACGGGCAAGCTGGTATCTACCCACAATGAAGCCAAATTATCCAAATCCTTGAACCGCATTATCAGCAAGAGCGGTGAACCATTGGTGCGCAAGGGTGTTGATATGGCAATGCGCCTGATGGGAGAACAATTTGTCACAGGTGAAACCATCGCCCAAGCCCTCGCCAACGCCCGCAAGTTGGAAGAGAAAGGCTTCCGCTATTCCTATGACATGCTGGGTGAAGCTGCGCTGACAGAAGAAGATGCGCAGGCATACATGGTTTCTTATCAACAGGCGATCCACGCCATTGGCAAAGCATCAAACGGCCGCGGTATTTATGAAGGGCCGGGCATCTCCATCAAGCTATCAGCCTTGCATCCACGTTATAGCCGCGCCCAATATGAACGCGTCATGGATGAACTTTATCCGCGCCTGCTTTCTCTGACTTTACAGGCGCGTCAATATGACATCGGGATCAATATCGATGCCGAAGAAGCGGATCGTCTGGAAATCTCCCTCGATTTGCTGGAAAAATTGTGTTTTGAACCAAAACTGGAAGGCTGGAACGGTATCGGTTTTGTTATTCAGGCTTACCAGAAGCGCTGTCCTTTTGTGATTGACAGCATTATCGACCTGGCGCAGCGCAGCCGCCATCGCTTGATGATCCGTCTGGTGAAAGGGGCTTATTGGGATAGTGAAATCAAACGCGCCCAGATCGATGGTCTGGAAGGCTATCCGGTGTATACCCGCAAAGTGTATACCGACGTTTCTTACCTCGCCTGCGCCCGTAAACTGCTTTCCGTCCCCAATCTGATCTATCCACAGTTTGCTACCCACAACGCGCATACTCTATCTGCGGTTTACCATCTGGCTGGGCAAAATTACTATCCGGGACAATATGAGTTCCAGTGTCTGCACGGCATGGGTGAACCGCTGTATGAGCAGGTTGTCGGTAAAATTGCCGATGGCAAACTTAACCGCCCATGTCGCATTTATGCGCCAGTCGGGACACACGAAACACTATTGGCTTATCTGGTTCGCCGCCTGTTGGAAAATGGTGCAAATACTTCGTTCGTTAATCGCATTGCAGATACCTCCCTGCCCCTTGATGGACTTGTTGCTGATCCGGTGACGGTAGTTCAGGAACTCGCGCAATCTGAAGGACAAATTGGTCTGCCACATCCGAAAATTCCATTACCACATGATTTATACGGCAAGAACCGCGTCAATTCCTCGGGACTGGATCTGTCGAATGAGCACCGCTTGGCTTCACTCTCCAGCGCATTACTCAGTTCTTCGATGGAAACATGGAACAGCGAGCCGCTGCTGGGTGGTGATTATGCGCATACCGGCGAATTGCCGACAGCTAAACCCGTCAATAATCCTGCGCGACCTTCCGATATCGTGGGCTATGTCCGTGAGGCTACTGAGCAAGAAGTCAGCCACGCTCTGGACGTTGCCACCGACGCAGGCACTATTTGGTTTGCAACTCCCCCCTCAGAGCGCGCTGCGATTTTAGTGCGTGCAGCGGAATTGATGGAAAACAACCTGCAATCCCTGCTCGGCATTTTGGTTCGTGAATCCGGTAAAACCTTTAACAATGCCATCGCTGAAGTGCGTGAAGCCGTGGATTTTCTCTATTATTACGCGGATCAAGTTCGGCAGGATTTCGCCAATGATACCCATCGCCCATTGGGGCCAGTAGTTTGTATCAGTCCGTGGAACTTCCCACTGGCGATTTTCATGGGGCAAATCGCCGCAGCATTGGCAGCAGGTAATAGTGTCTTGGCAAAACCAGCGGAACAAACGCCATTGATTGCCGCTGTTGCAATCAAAATGCTGCATCAGGCAGGTATCCCGCGTGATGTGCTGCAATTGCTGCCTGGTCAAGGGGAAACTGTCGGTGCTTTGTTGGTTGGTGATGAGCGTGTGCGTGGCGTGATGTTTACAGGCTCCACCGAAGTTGCCAGCCTGTTGCAGCGCAATATTGCCGGCCGTCTTGATGCGCAGGGGCGCCCAACGCCATTGATCGCAGAGACGGGCGGCCTGAATGCCATGATTGTCGATTCCTCGGCACTGACGGAACAAGTTGTCACCGATGTGGTCGCGTCGGCCTTTGACAGTGCCGGCCAGCGCTGTTCCGCCCTGCGTATTCTGTGTGTGCAGGAAGATGTGGCAGAAAGAACCCTCACTATGCTGAAAGGGGCAATGGCCGAGTGTCGGATGGCGAATCCTGAACACTTATCAACGGATATCGGCCCCGTGATTGATGCCGAAGCGAAGGCTGGTATTGAGCGCCATATCCAGACCATGCGCACCAAAGGCAGGACGGTTTACCAAGCGGTACATGAAAATAGAGTCGACAGTCAGGAATCTTCACAAGGCACGTTTGTCAAACCCACACTGATTGAGCTGGAAAGTTTCGATGAATTGAAGAAAGAAATTTTCGGTCCCGTCCTACATGTGGTGCGTTTTAACCGCAATGAGCTGGATAAACTGCTGGAACAAATCAACGCTTCCGGTTACGGATTAACGTTGGGTGTTCATACGCGCATTGATGAAACGATCGCACAAGTCACAGCCAAAGCTAAAGTGGGCAACTTGTATGTCAACCGCAATATGGTCGGTGCTGTCGTCGGTGTACAACCATTTGGTGGCGAAGGTCTGTCAGGAACCGGACCAAAAGCCGGCGGGCCGCTTTATCTGTATCGTCTGTTATCACAGCGCCCAGTCAATGCTGCCAGCCAGACGCTGGAGCGTCAGGATGAGGAATATCAACTTGATGCCAACGTGCGTGTCGCCCTGCGCTCCCCTTTCAACAAATTGGCTGAATGGGCGACAGCACAACATAACGAAGCCTTGAGCAAATTAATTCAGGAATACAGCCTGTTGGCTCAGGGCGGGACCATTCGATTACTGCCGGGGCCTACAGGGGAACGCAACACTTATACCCTCTTGCCGCGAGGTGAAGTTTTGTGTCTGGCCGATAATGAGCAAGATACGTTGATACAATTGTCTGCAGTGTTGTCTGTCGGCTGTCAAGCCATCTGGGAGAAGGACGAACTGCATCAGCAATTGCTGCGTCAGTTACCGAATGAAGTTTGCCGCTCGATTCGTCTGATCAACGATTGGCAAAATGAAGAGACGGAAATGGAAGCCGTTATTTATCACGGTGATTGTGACCAGCTACGTCATGTCTGCGGTATCATCGCTCAACGCCAAGGGCCGATTGTTTCAGTACAGGGTTTTGCCCGTGGCGAAACAAACCTGCTATTGGAACGTCTATTGCATGAACGCTCATTAAGCGTTAATACCGCCGCCGCAGGGGGAAATGCCAGCTTAATGACCATTGGATAAGATAATTTGGTTATAACTATATAATTAAAATATAGAGGGAATGCGTTATTATCGCATTCCCCTCTAGAATCGTGCAGTCTGATAACGTTATATCTCTGCGTAATTAATCAATGCCCGTTCTGTTGCCAGCTCAGATATTGCTCATATTTACGCAGCGCGATATTGTAATTACTGAAAGCAGACTGAGACAATTTCTCACTGAGTTTTTCCTGAATTTTTTCCGGCGTAAACTCTTGTGCTGGGTAATTGCTTGATGTTAGTAATTCATCCAATCGCCGCAAACGAACCACATATTCGCGCACAGTGCTATGGCTCATCTCTGTTTGCTCAAACAGATACTGTTTAAATGACATAATGTCGAAATAATCAGTTTGGCTATTGCAATAAATTTCGCTACAGAAGCGGCACAGCGCCACAAATTTACCCTGTAACTCATCCCATGTTTTGTCATCAACTAATTCAGTCATCTCAGAGATAGCTTCCTTGTTGATTACCTGACCGTTAAAAACGAGAGAAATACGGTCAAGGGTTTTATGACAGTGCAAACAATGAGTCTGACTATGTTTATAGTCCTTGATATAACGGCTGAGAGGCCGTTTCTTTTGTGTTGTAACAGACATAAGAGATAAAGCCCTGTGTGTAGTCTTAACTTAACAAAAAACAAATAAGCAAAAAGTTACTTTTCTGGATTCAAACGCGCCCTCAGCCGTTTTATTGCCTGGCTGTGGAGCTGACTCACGCGGGATTCACCCACATTAAGTACCGCGCCAATCTCTTTAAGATTCAGTTCTTCCTGATAGTACAGCGTCAGAACCATTTTTTCCCGTTCAGGCAGCGATTCAATGACATCGATAACCCGCTGACGAAGATCACCTTCCAGCAATTGTTGGAGAGGATTTGTCTCATGCTCTTCCTCAATTACTGGTTCACAGCTTTCACCATGAATTTCGTGCCATTCGTCATAAGAAAACAGTTGACTGTTATTTGTGTCTAACAGTATTTGCCGATATTCTATCAGATTAATCTTTAATTCTTTAGCAACTTCCTGCTCACTAGCTGGACGGCCTAACTCTTGCTCAAGTTTACGGATGGTTTGCGTGACTTCACGTGCATTACGCCGCACACTACGCGGAGCCCAATCACGGCTCCTCAACTCATCCAACATTGCACCTCTGATGCGCTGTACCGCATAGGTGGTAAACGCGGTTCCCTGCAAGGAATCAAAACGTTCCACCGCATTCAGTAAGCCTATACCACCAGCCTGAAGCAGGTCATCAAGCTCCACGCTGGCAGGCAGCCTCACCTGTAGCCGCAATGCTTCATGGCGAACTAGTGGTACATAGCGCTTCCAGAGGCTATTTTTGTCCATCACGCCTTCGGCGGTATACAAATCGCTCACAACAACAGACACCTTTGGATAAGAGACTGGCTACCATTATCCAATCACCTAATCGGTACAATCGTTTGAACAATGAAGTAAAAGCGCTTCTTTTTCACCTATGCGAAATTTTTTTGTCGTCCGCCCAAATGCATCGCAAGTTTCAGTCTGTCCCTGACAAAGGTTAAAAAATAAGGATCGGCAAGCCGATCCTTATTTTATAGAGATTATTTATGCGGGGTGTCCCGCATAAACTCTCAACTGGAAAATAAAAATTAACGCAGCAGAGACAGAACAGATTGTGGAACCTGGTTAGCCTGAGCCAAAACAGAAGTACCCGCCTGTTGCAGGATCTGACCACGGCTCATGTTAGAAACTTCAGTTGCGTAGTCAGCGTCTTCGATACGGCTACGTGCAGCACTCAAGTTGTTAACCGTGTTGTTCAGGTTGTTAACTGTGGATTCCAAACGGTTTTGAACTGCACCCAAAGAGCTGCGCAGGCTGTCAACTGTAGACAAAGCGCTGTCCAGAGCCTCCAGAGGACTCTTATTTACATCTGCTGGTGCATCAGCAGTTTTGGTTTTAATCTCTTTAGTATCAACAGTTGCTTGAGCAGTAAATTTCTTACCACTTTTATCAGAATAAGAAATTATAACATTATCACCGTCAGCAGCACCGTCTTTCATTTTCTGGAAAACTTTAACATCTTTAACGTCATCACCTTCAATAGCCGTAGTGTTAATACCTTTTAGCTCAACGCCACGCTCAAGATCTTTAGTAAATTTAGTTGCATCAAATGTATCCAGTTCCAAAACCTTGCTGTCGATTTTTTTCAGATCGATAGTGATAGTTTCGTTGTCGTTTGCACCAACCTGAACAGTCATCTTGGTATCTTTACTCAGAACTTTCACGCCGTTGAACTGAGTTTGTTCAGAGATGCGGTCGATTTCAGACAGACGCTGGGTAACTTCGTCCTGAATAGATTTAGTATCGCTCTTAGAGTTGCTGCCATTTTGCGCTTGAACAGTTAGTTCACGAATACGTTGCAGGTTGTTATTGATTTCGTTCAGAGCGCCTTCAGTAGTCTGAGCAATAGAAATACCGTCGTTTGCGTTACGGGAAGCCTGAGTCAGGCCTTTAACGTTCGCAGTAAAACGGTTAGCGATCGCTTGACCAGCAGCGTCATCCTTCGCGCTGTTAATACGTAAACCAGAGGACAGACGCTCAATAGCCGTACCTAAAACACCTTGGGATTTGCCTAAGTTGTTCTGAGCCAGCAGAGATGAATAGTTGGTATTAATAACTGATGCCATAGTAGAGTTCCTTTTTAAAATCAAGTCGATATAATTAGTTTGAGCTTTTTCGCCCACGGTGTTCATCACCGCCAACAGTTTTATCGGCTCCTTAAAAAGAACCTTTAATTTTTCTTGAAAAACTTTTTTCTTTTTTTGCACTTTATTCGCCGATAACCCAAACAGCGCCTGTTCTCATCAATTATTCCGTCCATCAAAAAAATCATTTTGTCAGTAAACTTTTCGCAAATTAATCCGATAACATACCCAGTGATGCTTTACTAATAAAGGAGTCAACATGGCTAGCATTTCTTCATTAGGAGCCGGATCCGGGATGGATTTAGGTTCTATACTGGATAAACTTCAGGCAGCAGAAAAAAAACGTTTAGAACCATTAGCACAGCAGCAAACCAGCTATAAAGCCAAATTAACCGGTTTTGGCACATTAAAAGGCAGTTTAGAGAAACTTAAAAGCGCATCCGAAGAACTGAAAAAATTCGATAAGCTCAATACCACCAAAGTCAACGAAGACCATAAAACATTTACCCCAACTACGGATTCCAAGGCTAGTCCGGGTAACTACATTATTGAAATCAATCAGCTTGCTAAAGCGCAGTCTTTGCAAACCCGAAAAGAAGTTGTTGATGTTAAAGAACTACAGGGGGAAACCCTAGGAGAAGGGAAAACCCGCACCATTGTCATCACCCAGCCGGGTGAAGAAAAGACGATGAGCATTATGAGCATTTCCCTGAAAGATGATGAAACGTCTCTGGTTGAAATCCGTGATGCGATCAATAAACAGGAAGGCAGCGTTAATGCCAGCATCATCAAGGCAACCGATGATAAAAACTACCTGATCCTGACCTCGAAAAAAGCAGGAACAAAGTCCATCATGACGGTCGAGGTTCAAGGTGATACCAAGCTGAATGATTTGCTAAATTACACACCTGATGACAAAGGCGGCTCTGGTGCAATGAAGCAAACAGTGGAAGCCGCAGATGCGAAATTAAAAGTCAATGGTATTGAGATTGAACGTCAGACCAATGAGATAAAAGATGCACCAGAAGGCATTACTCTGAATCTGAAAAAGCTCACAGAAAAAGATGAAGCTGGAAAACCAAAACCAGAAACACTGGTAGTTTCCCGTGATATTGAGCCAACGAAAGAAGCGATTAAAAAGTGGGTTGAGGCCTATAATGGGGTACAGACCACTTTCGAATCACTGACCAAATTCAAGCCTGTAGCCAAAGGGGAAGCCGCTTCCAAAGACAATGGTGCCCTGCTCGGTGACGGCACCTTAAAAAGTATTCAAAGCCAATTGAGACACCAGATCTTCTCACCACAGGATGTTGCTGATATTGCTACCCTGAATAAATTGGGTATCAAACAAAAATTAGACGGCACTCTGGAAATCAGCAACGAAAAACTGGAAAAAAACCTGAAAGAGAAACCTGCCAACGTTAAGGCTTTCTTCATGGGTGATGGTGAAAAAACCGGTTTCGCAACCCAAACTTATAATATATTAAAGCAAACGCTGGATAGTCACGAAGGGACTATCGCCACAGCGACCGAAGGCATCAACAAGCGTCTGAAAACACTTGAAAGACAAGTGGAACAGACCAATAAAAATATTGATGCAACAATAGAACGCTATAAACGTCAATTTACAGAACTGGATAAACTTGTTAATTCATTAAAGAGCACAAGTTCATCCCTATTCCAGCTTTTAAGATAATAAAAGGACATTATGTATCAACGTTCGGCAAGCCAGTTATACGCTCAGGTAGATCTTGAGAGCGAAATTATGAATGCCTCTCCCTATCAGTTGATTCAGATATTGTTCAATGGGGCGCTTAGCGCCCTACGTCGTGCAATTATTCTGATGCAACAGGGCAATATCCCAGAGAAAGGTTTAGCTATTTCCAAGGCAATCAATATCATTGATAATGGTCTCAAAGAGGGATTAGATTTCGAAAAAGGCGGAGAGATTGCTCAGAATCTGTTTGCTTTATATGATTATATGAATCGTCGTTTACTCCATGCTAATTTACGCAATGATGAGAAGGCCATTACCGAAGTGATTGATTTACTTACCGAGATTTCAGATTCTTGGCGGCAAATAGGTCCTCATTACAACGCCAGTCAGGATATTGTTTAATGAAAAATGATCTGGATCTTTTGTCAGCTTACCAGCGGATCCTTAGTTTAAGTGAGCAAATGCTTGATTTAGCTAAAAATGAACAGTGGGATGAACTTGTTGATATGGAAATCACTTATCTGAAGGCAGTCGAAGTGGTTACCCTATTATCAGAAAATTCAGACGCCCCACTTTCATTACAGCAAAAATTAACCCAAATTTTACAAACTGTCTTGGATAATGAAAGAGAAACGAAGCGATTGTTGCAAAAACGATTAGATGAACTTAGCGACCTGATTAAACAGGAAAGCTGCAAGCAACTATTACATGATACTTATGGGCAGTTCCCTGTCAGTGACTATGAAATGGAGTTAACGACTACAGAGACAAAATAAATACAACAACGACGCCATGTGCTTTTATTAAAAATAACACTAATTGGTGGTGTCATTTATTTGTTTTCACTTCAGGTGGTGTCATTTAGTCACCATCGCTTTTTTGGTTAATCTAATTTGGCACTTTATTTTATTCATAATTTGCAAACAATCAAGAAAACTTACATAAACTTATTTAACAAAAAATTAACCAAATAACGATCATAATGGCTTTTTTACCTCATTGACAGGAGATAAAATCATCATATTTTATCTTTGCTTAAAGGGGAAATTATGCAGTGGAATAATATAAATAAGGTCATCGTCTTTACAATGTTATTCATCCCCCGAATGGGTTTTTCATTGTTACCGATAACATTTTCAAAATGGGGACAGTTATATAACCAAACGACAGAAATAACCCTTCCTTTTATCGATAATCAAGTACCTCTTATTACCTCGTAATTATATCAGCGGCTGAATGTTCATTAACAGAACCCACTTATTTTGATATAACTCCCAATAGTTATCCAAAAGACGATACCCAGCAAATTTCAAATTGCAGCCAACAAAGCAGTAAATTGAAAAATGAAGGATATATTCAATAAAAAAAATGAGGTTGTTATGACACACGACATCTTGCAAGCACTGACTTTGTTGAAATCGAAAAAATGGATAGATCTAACGCATAGTTTTGATGAATGTTCGCCCCATTTTTTCATGTTTCAACCTGCCGAATTTAAAACTATTTTTGATTATAAAAATGGTTTTTTTGTCCAACAATTGACATTCCCAGGTCAATATGGCACTCACCTTGATGCTCCCTGCCATTTTGTTTCTGATGCCCGTTCTCTTGATGAATTGGAATTAAAGGAACTGGTTTTACCCTTAATCGTTATTGACCAATCAGAAAGAGCAAAACACAATCCTAACTTCTCGCTTTCCAAAGATGACATTCTTCAATTTGAAGCCGAACATGGAATGATTGAAGCAGATACTTTTGTTGCCCTCAGAACCGACTGGAGCAAACGCTGGCCATCTCAGGAAAAGATGGATAATAAAGATGATCAAGGTAATAACCAAACACCGGGCTGGGGATTGGATGCCCTGAAATTTTTATTTGAAGAGCGCCATATTAAAGCCATCGGCCATGAAACATTCGATACCGACTCAGCCAAAGATTTCAGGCAGAATAATGCCTTATTGGGTGAATATTATGTATTAGCGCAAGATACCTACCAAATAGAGCTGTTAGCTAACCTAGATCAAGTCCCTGTGCGTGGTGCAGTGATTCTCAATATCGTGGCTAAACCTAAAAACGCGTCAGGTTTCCCCGTACGTTCGTTTGCTATCGTTCCGTAATCTATAGGGTAGTTCAGGCTTAAGCCTGAACTACCTGATGAGTAATGACGTCATAAAAATTATTTTCTATATCCTTCGTCTTTCAAGTTGCCGCTTTGTTGGCCACGTCAGTAAATTGACAGCGATTAACGATAATTGGCCTCATCTATGAGGCCTGACTCTTCATTCATTAACTGATTATTTCTTAAATGAATTTAGTCATAAAAATAACTGATATTCTCTTTATCTTGACCAGATACAAAGGCTTCCAGCAATCTTTCATAATATCTCGCAAGATTATTGGCTGTTTCTTCAGTATACAGCTCTGGGTTGTAGCTTAATTCACACATAATATTTTGTGGTATATTTATGAAATTTATCCCAAGTGACTGAAAAGGAGTCGGATCAACTTTTATCAATTCCATATCGAGATTTGGCAGCGATATTTTTCCACTATCGGGACTATCTGCATAGTTATAAAAATTCTGGGCATCCATATAGTTAAATAGAACATTAAATATATTATCCCTCGCCTTTTCCCCTATACTGTCAATCACCGCTGCCATATGGACATCTGAATTTTCTAGCGCTTTATAAATAAAATTACTGATTTGCTGAATGATGTCATGAAGGCTCATCTCTTTGCTGATAGTTGATTTTACTATCAGGTCATTCAAAAACAGTCCTATTGTTTGATGGCTGTCAATATGAGAACGATCAGCTTGTGGTGATGTGGCTATATGTTGTGATTCACCAGAATGCATAAAAAGACAAGCGTGGAATAAAGCCATATATAGCATATAAGGTGTGATCTTATGGATTTCACAATATCGCGAAACAGCATTATCCAGTGATTTAGGTGTATTGATATTGATAACTTTAAATTGATATTTAGTGGTTAGATGTTTGCTGAAAGCCACTGGAAAACTACGTTCACCCATATCAAGATCAGCAAATTGTTGTTGCCAGAATTTTAGTTGATTTTGATATTTCTCAGTTTTATGACGCTCTTGTAAATCATAAACACAATCAGAATATTGCATTGCAACTACCGGAAGAATAACATCTTGCTCCTGTGAGTAAGCCGTGTACAGTTTCTTAAACTCGTTCATAAAGATATTGATAGACCATCCATCGAAAATAATATGATGAATATTAATTAATAAGACATGGCGTGTTTTTGATACAGGCAGCAAAAATGTCTTGAATAATGGGCCATTGTAAACATCAAAAGGTATCCTTAACTCCTCTTCCCAGAGTTTGTTAATTTCAATGGTAATTTGTTCTTTTTCTATTTCTTTTGGCAACGAATCGATAATTTGTAAATTTATTCTCATGTTGTTATTAGGTTTTATGAAAACCTGTTCATCTTCTTCATAAAATCTTAATCGTAAACTTTCATGCCGTTCTAAAATAACGTGCAAACTTTTTTCCAATGCACTTTGATTTAGTTCCCCCTCTATCAACAAGGAAATGGGGACATTAAAAGCATCGTCCAATGCTTCCTCTTTGATCAGAGACCAGAACATCTTTTGGTAATAAGAAATCGGTATTCTTCCGTCGAATACATTCTGTATTGGCAATAGTGTAGATATGTCATGGTCTTGAGCGCTACGAATCATACTGGCAATCTGTGCAATAGTTGGATTTGTAAACATTTGATTCATACTAAAATTGTTACTTAAATCATTTTTTATGGAAGCCGTTATTTTCACTGCTAAGAGCGAATGACCACCGAGTGAGAAGAAATTATCATAAATACCAACTTGGTTGATTTTCAGATGGTTTTGCCACAACTGACAGAGTTTTTTCTCAATTTCATCTCTTGGTGCGATATAAGTTTGATGGTGCAAATCATTGTCATTTGGAACAGGCAGCGCTTTTTTATCTATTTTATTGTTCAATGAGAGTGGCATGCGCTCCATTGGGATATAAATACTGGGAACCATATATTCAGGTAATTGTTTTTTCAGGGCCGTTTCCAGTAACTCTGAAAGTTCACCCCCAATGGCAGAGATTTGCGGATAATTGGCTAAATGAGTTTGGTTATATTCATGACGGGCCTGTACAGGAGGCAATGAATGGCGGCTGAAAATAACATCCAGCAGGTCAAATTGCTGTTGTGACCACGTCACGCCACATTGATAACCGCACTGCTCCGCATATTGAAACAGGGATTCAAATGCTTGAACCTGTTTTTCTGCCCGGGGAGAAAATTTTCCGGCATATTCTGGTGGAAAGAGTATTTGGTTGGCTGGCCAATGGCGTAGCCCTTCTGCCAATTCAACGTCATCTTTAACACGGGTGTTGGGAATGCCTGAAATACCAAAGGTATCGTATGTCCCCGCTTGCAACAGACTGCTCACCTCTTCAATAGCATTGAAATCAAACCAAGTTATGAGTTGATCGTGACATGACGCTGCATTTTTATCTCGTTTATGTAAGATGACCTCATAACGATAACGTAGCATTTCATTGTCACCGACGCCCCGCTTAACCAGAATATCCACTCGGCCAATCTCCGGATAACGGGCAGATAATTGGGCAAAATAAGTTGGACTGAGCAGGAACTCTTTTTCTTGTTGCAAACGTCGCTGAATACGGTTTGCCATCGTTCCCACGGAAATACGCTGTTCGCCCAGATGGCTTTGTTCTATCGCCGTTACATGTGCCGTTAACAAATCTAAGTTGCGGATATCCCCCAGCAAAATTGTTCCCCCTGCGGCAATCGCCGGCAGTAACTGGGCAAGCACTTTATCCAGATACTGAACATTGGGGAAATACTGAACCACCGAGTTAATGACAACAGTATCGTAAGCGTCAGACGCGAGTGTGCCCAAATTGAGGGCATCCCCCTGACGCAACTGGATATGTGACCAACCACGTTGTTGTAGGATTTGCTGATGACGTGCCAGCACTTCTGCCGAAATATCTGTTGCCAAGACCGATTCACACTGTTCAGCATATTGATACAACAGTAAACCTGTACCACAGCCAATTTCCAGTAAACGACGGGGGTGCAGGGCATTAATTCTCTGCATGGTACCCGCACGCCACTCTTCCATCTGTTCAAGCGGGATCGGTTGATCGGAATAACTGTTTATCCAACCGCCAAAATCACTGTCTAAGGTCAGCGGATTGATGGTGTCTTCAGTTTGAATGTTCTCAGTATTGCGGCGATATTGTTCATCAAAAATTTCTGTCCAACTTTTCACGTAATCTGCATTAAATTCTGTGGCTTTTTCAGCCAACCACTCTGTGCTTGGACAAACATAAGCAATCAGTTTTTTATCTTCACTGTTACCATCAGTGATCACCGCCGCACTGCTTAAAATTTCCTGACCAGCCAGAACGGACTCAATTTCACCCAGCTCTATTCTATAGCTGCGAATTTTGATCTGTGAATCAATGCGGCCAATAAACTCCAATTCTCCGTTAAGAGTCCAACGAACTAAATCGCCGGTACGATAAAGATTGTCAGTCGGATTAGTACTGAATGGATCACGAATAAACTGTTTTTCTGTCAGTTCTGGCGCGTTCCGGTAACCGCGAGCCAGTTGGATACCGCCGATATACAATTCCCCCTCCGCACCAAGAGGAACTAAATTGCCATCGGAGTCCATAATACGCATCACGGCATTCGGCAGTGGTTTGCCAATCGTAATCCGCTTATCTGCCGTTAATAATCCACTGGTGATAATAGAGGTGCATTCTGTCGGACCATAAACGTTGAACAAGTTCCGATCTTGTGACCACGGTGCGGCAATATGCGGTAGCACGGCCTCCCCAGCTAGCAACAGGGTTGAGACGCTGCGCCATTTATTGAAATCCAGATGAGGTAGCAAAGCGGGTGGTAATACTGCATGGGTAATCTGATATTCTTCGACGATTTCATTTAATAATTCAGGCGAACGTCGTTGCGTTTCGGAAATTAAATACAGTGTAGAGCCATACGTCAGAGACATGGACATTTCTAAAATAGTGGCGTCAAAACTCCAGGAAGCAAATTGTAATACACGGCTGTTTGCATCAACTCCAAACAAGGTGGTTTGCGCATGAGCCAGATTGACCCAGCCCTTGTGTTCCATCATCGCTCCCTTTGGCCTGCCTGTCGAGCCAGAGGTGTAAATAACATAAGCCAGATGATTTTCAGTCAGGGGCAAAAGTCGATCAACAATATTGTTTGTCGGCATGTTCTGCCAGGGGTTACGCATGAAAATATTTAGTGGATAATGCCTTCATTTTTAGAGGGGCGCTGATGAAAGAATTAGTGGATGTCTTTTCTGACTTTCCAGATCCACGTTGTCAGGGAAAGGTCAAACACCGTTTTATTGATATCTTAGTGATCGCGGTATGCGCTGTCATTGCCGGCGCTAACGCCTGGACCGATATTGAACAGTACGGCCAGCTAAAAAAGGATTGGCTGGGTGCATTTCTTCCGCTCAAAAGCGGTATTCCGTCACATGATACTTTCCGGCGCTGTTTCAGTTTATTAAATCCCGGCCTCTTTGAACGTCATTTTTATCAGTGGGTTTCTCGTGACGTCTCTTCAGAAAAGCGGGCGATCATTGCGATTGATGGTAAAAGTTTACGCCATTCGTTTGATAAGAAAATTGAACAAAGCCCATTACATGTGGTGAGTGCATTCTCGGTTGAGAAAGGGCTCAGCTTATGTCAGTGTGCCGTAGACGGAAAATCAAACGAAATTAAGGCCATCCCCACATTATTATCGATGCTTTCATTGAAAGGACATCTCGTGACGATTGATGCGATGGGCTGCCAACGCACGATTGCTCAGCAATTACGCGAGAGTGAAGCCGATTATATTTTGTCCCTTAAAGGCAATCAGGGGAAAACCTTTTCGGAAGCCGTTGACTATTTTCAACAACAACAGATAGCCCAAAAACCTTACCTTAAACCTGACCATGATAAATTCGATGATAGCCACGGACGTACCGTCAGACGACGCGGATGGGTTCTGCCGCTGACATCAGAAACAAAACACTTAGGTTCTTGGCCAGATATTCAGGCCCTCCTGGTAACGGAAACGATACGACAAGAACATTATTCTGACACAGTCACCTCTGATTTTCGTTATTATTTAAGTAGTTGCCAGGATGCTCCCGCCTTTCAGTTAGGTGCCCTACGAAAACATTGGGCTATCGAAAATAGTTTACACTGGGTACTGGATGTCACTTTTAGAGAAGATGATTCACGGATGAGAGAGCGGATCGCCACAAGAATATTTGCCCAATTACGTAAAATGGCGCTCAATATCGTTAAACGAGATACCAACAGTAAACTGAGTTTGAGTGCCCGAAGGAAATCAGCCGGGTGGGATAATGGCTATATGGAAGCGCTGTTATTTAATCAATTTTAACCTACCAAAATTTCATGCGTAACCCCTGCATGTTCTGCACATATAACTGTATTTTGTCAGTATCCAGACAAATGACTTTTTGTTGACTGACAGGCAATTTTTCGATCAAAAGTGTTTCAGTCAGGATAAATTCTACCCCGCTGTGCTCCAGCATGTATTGAAGACGTGCTTTCGGATAACTGGCATCCAGCGGCACATAAGCTCCGCCAGCTTTAAGAATCCCCAACAATACAACAACTGCCTGTAGTGAACGCGGAAGGCAAATCGCAATCAACGTATCAGGCTGAATGCCTTGTTCAATAAGATAATGAGCCAGTTGGTTAGCTTGCTCATTCAACACCTGATAACTTAAAGAATGTTCACCAAAAATCAGCGCAGTTTTTTCAGGATATAGTGCAACTTGCTCTTCAAATAGCTCATGGAAACAAAGACCACGTTGGTATTGAGTCTGTGACCCATTCAACTCATGCAGTAGCATGTGTTTTTCAGCATCAGCCAGAAACGGGAGATCATGGACGGATGGCTCATCATTAACCGAATCGTCGCTCATCACCCCGACAATACTGATCAGCAGGGTTTCGTAATTAGCGAGTAATCTGTCAATGGTATCGCTGTTAAACAGGCTGGTGTCTGCAATCCATAAAATCGATAACTCTCCTTTCTTTTCGTCTTCATAAACATGAACTTCCAGATCAAAACGGGTAGTGAGAAGCGGTTTTTCTTCATCTGAAACAATATGTTCCTGATCCCAAATGAAATCTTGTTGATTGTTCTGTACGGCAAAGATGATCTGGAAGACCGGATTATGATTTAAATTTCTCTCCGGGCAGATTTTTTCCACCAACATTTCAAAGGGGAGATCTTGATGCTCATAAGCATCCAGAATGGTGCGGCTGTTTTGTTTTAGCAATTCACTGAACGTCAGTGGTTCGGATAAGTCAGTCCGGATAACCAGAGAATTGACGAAAAAGCCGATCAGGGGTTCAATATCGCGGTGTCTTCTTCCGGCTATTGGCATACCAACCACGATATCTTTTTCATTACTGTAACGACTGAGTAAAACGGCAAAAGCTGTTTCCAAAAACATGAATAAAGTGACTTCATGTTTGGCGCACAGTGCCCTGATGTTTTGGGTGAGATGCGCAGAAAGACGCTGTGAATGAACGCGCCCTTCGAAACCTTGTTTTTCTGGCCGGGGATTATCCAGCGGAAAACGATGTAATAAATTAATACTGGCTAACTGATTTTGCCAATACGTCAGTTGTTTTTCCAGAATTTCGCCTTGCAGCCAGTTCCGTTGCCATTGGGCATAGTCGGCATACTGGATTTTTAACGGGGACAGCGGATTATTTTCACCTTGGCAGTAAGCCCGATACAAAGTGAGAAGTTCACTGAGGAAGATAGGAAGAGACCAGCCATCGTAGGCGATATGGTGCATCGTATAGATAATGACATAATCATCTTCTGCCAGTTTAATGGCCCGAATACGCAGCATCAAATCAGCACTGAGGTTAAAAACCTGATTTCCTTCTTCTCTGTTGAGTCGTTTTAAGTGATGGTTTTTTTCTGTTTCAGAAAGTATCGATAAATCATGATGGGTCATGGGCAGGTCGTAGGTAGTCGCAATCACCTGTCGCGGCTCGTTATCAATCATTTTAAAATGAGTACGCAGTGCTTCATGACGTTCAAGCAAGCTCTTCACTGCCGCTTCAAGTGCCTCAATATTCACGGATTCTTTTAATCTGAAATTCCCTGTAAAGTTGTATTGGAGGCTGCTGCCATTTAACTGATCAATCAACCACAAACGTTGTTGGGCAAATGAGAGAGGATAATCGGTTGCATGCTCATCACGTTGAATATCTTGCAATTGATACGTGTGCATTTCCTCGTCTGAATTGACGTAACTTAGAAACTCAATCAATTCTTGTTTGTGCTTTTTCCATTCGCTGAGCAATTCCAGCGGAATAGTGTCGCACTGAGTTTCATATTGTAAGCGGTTATCAGCAACAAACAGCGTAATTCCCCGACTTAAAGCTTCATTGACAATCTGAGCGGCGTTTTTCATATATCACCTTTCAATATTTTTTGTGTTGCCCCTTGTTCAGCCTGGAAATGTTTTCTTCTTGCCATGACAAGATGAACCGTGACAACTTTTGATAGTTGCTCCAGTGTTGGGTGCTCAAAAATACTTCTTAAAGGAATTTCAACGTCTAATTCATTGCGTATTGAGCTGATCAGGCGTGTTGCCTGAAGTGAATGTCCGCCCAATGCGAAGAAATTGTCATTAACTCCAACCTGATGAACTTTCAGTAAATTTTGCCATAACTGACAAAGCTTCTTCTCCATTTCATCTCGTGGGGCGGTATAAGCCTGCCGCCGCAAATCATCTTCGTTAGGAACAGGCAGCGCTTTTTTATCTACTTTATTGTTTAGAGAGAGCGGCATACGTTCTAGTGGGATATAGAGGCTGGGCACCATATATTCCGGTAGTTGCTTTTTCAGAGCAAACTCAAGGAGTTCTGAAAGTTCACCACTAATAGACGAAATTTGCGGATAGTTAGCCAGATGGGCTTGACTGTAATCAGAGCGAGCCTGTATTTGAGGTAATGTTCCACGGCTGAAAATCACATCCAGCAGATCTGGTTGTTGTTGTGACCATGTCATACCACACTGATAACCACACAGTTCAGCATATTGGAGCAGCAATTCAAAAGATTGAACCTGTTCCGTCGACTGCGCGGAGAAGCTGCCTGCTTGTTCAGATGAAGAAATAAATTGATTGGCCGGCCAATGGCGTAATCCCTCGGCCAAGGCAAGATCGTCTTTAACGCGGGCATTGGGGATACCCGAAACACCAAATATTTGCTCTTCCCTTTGTAACATGTCACGCAAATTTTCAAGGGAAACAAAGTCGTACCAAGTGAAAGCAGCATGACCACACGATTTTGTACTTTCGTCTTTTTTATGCAGTATGACGTCATAACGATAACGCAGCATCTCATTATCGCCTACACCCCGTTTAACCAGAATATCCACTCGGTCAATCTCCGGATAACGGGCGGGTAATTGGGCAAAATAAGTTGGACTGAGCAGGAACTCTTCTTCTTGTTGCAAACGTCGCTGAATACGGTTTGCCATCGTTCCCACGGAAATACGCTGTTCGCCCAGATGGCTTTGTTCTATCGCCGTCACATGTGCCGTTAACAAATCTAAGTTGCGGATATCCCCCAGCAAAATTGTTCCCCCTGCGGCAATCGCCGGCAGTAACTGGGCAAGCACTTTATCCAGATACTGAACATTGGGGAAATACTGAACCACCGAGTTAATGACAACAGTATCGAAGATATCAGGCGTGATCATACCCGAATTCAGCGCATCCCCCTGACGCAACTGGACATGCGACCAACCGCGTTGTTGCAGGATTTGCTGATGACGTGTCAGCACTTCTGCCGAAATATCTGTTGCCAAGACCGATTCACACTGTTCAGCATATTGATACAACAGTAAACCTGTACCACAGCCTATTTCCAGTAAGCGACGGGGATGCAGGGCATTAATTTTCTGCATGGTGCCCGCACGCCACTCTTCCATCTGCTCAAGCGGGATCGGCTGATTGGTATAACTGTTTATCCAGCCGCCAAAGTCACTGTCAGTGTCATGTTTATCGGAGATGACGTTTTCAGTTGTTGCCTGTCGATATTGGTCATCAAAGACTTTTGTCCAGCTTTCAAGATAGTCAGCATTAAAAGCGGTCGCTTTTTCTGCCAACCAAGTCGTACTCGGACAAACGTAAGCAATCAGCTTTTTATCTTCACTGTTACCATCAGTGATCACCGCCGCACTGCTTAAAATTTCCTGACCAGCCAGAACGGATTCGATTTCACCCAGCTCTATTCTATGGCTGCGAATTTTGACCTGTGAATCAATGCGGCCAATAAACTCCAATTCTCCGTTAAGAGTCCAACGAACTAAATCGCCGGTACGATAAAGCTTGTCAGTCGGATTAGGACTGAATGGATCACAAATAAACTGCTTTTCTGTCAGTTCTGGCGCATTCCGGTAACCTCGTGCCAATTGGATACCGCCGATATACAATTCCCCCTCCGCACCAAGAGGGACTAAATTGCCATCGGAGTCCATAATACGCATCACGGCATTCGGCAGTGGTTTGCCAATCGTAATCCGCTTATCTGCCGTTAATAATCCACTGGTGATAATAGAAGTGCATTCTGTCGGACCATAAACGTTGAACAAGTTCCGATCTTGTGACCACTGTGCGGCAATATGCGGTGGTACGGCCTCCCCAGCTAACAACAGGGTTGAAACGCTGCGCCATTTATTGAAATCCAGATGAGGTAGCAAAGCGGGTGGTAATACTGCATGGGTAATCTGGTATTTTTCAATGATGTCATCCAGTAACTCAGGAGAACGGCGCTGATTTTCAGAAATAAGATACAGTGTTGCCCCGTATGCTAATGTCATGGACATTTCCAGAATGGCAGCATCAAAACTCCAGGAGGCAAATTGTAATCCGCGGATATTTGAGTCAGCCCCAAATAAAGTAGCCTGCGCCTGTGCCAGATTAACCCAGCCCTTGTGTTCCAGCATTGCGCCTTTGGGTCTGCCTGTGGAGCCAGAGGTATAAATCACGTACGCTAAATGGTTTTCAGTCAATGGGAATGGGCGTTCGGTGATGTTCTCTATTGGTAAATTTTTCAGATGTAACTGTATTTTGGAGGTATCTAAACAGATGACGTTTTGTTGATTGAGCGGCAGATTATTGACCAAATACGTTTCAGTCAGGATAATTCCCGCCCCGCTGTGCTCCAGCATGTATTGAAGACGCGCTTTCGGATAACTGATATCCAACGGCACATAAGCACCACCCGCTTTTAAAATACCCAGTAGTGTAACAGCCATTTGCAGCGTTCGGGGAAGACAAATTGCAACTAAGGTATCAGGCTGAATGCCCTGTTCAATAAGGTAATGCGCTAATTGGTTGGCCTGTTCATTCAATTCTCTATAACTGAGCGTACTGTCACCAAAAACCAACGCTGTTTTTTCGGCGTTTTGCGCAACTTGTTCTTCAAATAACTCATGGAAACAACGATCGCGCTGGTACTGAGTCCGTGGCCCATTGAACTCATGCAATAATGTGTGTTTTTCCACATCGCCCAAGAGGGGAAGTTTATCAATGGATGGCTCTTTATTAGCCAAATTGACACTCATCGCCTCGACAATGCTGGTCAGCAGTATTTCGTAATTAGCGAGTAATCTGTCAATGGTATCGCTGTTAAACAGGCTGGTGTCTGCAATCCATAAAATCGATAACTCTCCTTTCTTTTCGTCTTCATAAACATGAACTTCCAGATCAAAACGGGTAGTGAGAAGCGGTTTTTCTTCATCTGGGGTAATATTATCCTGCTCCATCGTAGTATCTTGTTGGTTGTTCTGTACGGCAAAGATGATCTGGAAGACAGGATTATGATTTAAACTTCTCTCCGGGCAGATTTTTTCCACCAACATTTCAAAGGGGAGATCTTGATGCTCATAAGCATCCAGAATCGTGCGGCTGTTTTGTTTTAGCAACTCACTGAACGTCAGTGATCCGGATAAGTCAGTCCGGATAACCAGAGAATTGACGAAAAAGCCGATCAGGGGTTCAATATCGCGGTGTCTTCTTCCGGCTATTGGCATACCAACCACGATATCTTTTTCATTACTGTAACGACTGAGTAAAACGGCAAAAGCTGTTTCCAAAAACATAAATAAAGTGACTTTATGTTTGGCGCACAGTGCCCTGATGTTTTGGGAGAGATGCGCAGAAAGACGCTGTGAATGAACGCGCCCTTCGAAACCTTGTTTTTCTGGCCGGGGATTATCCAGCGGAAAACGATGTAAAGGGGCAATGCCGGCTAACTGGTTTTGCCAATACGTCAGTTGTTTTTCCAGAATTTCGCCTTGCAGCCAGTTCCGTTGCCATTGGGCATAGTCGGCATATTGGATTTTCAGCGGGAGCAGCGGATTATTTTCACCTTGGCAGTAAGCCCGATATAAGGTGAGGAGTTCACTGAGGAAAATAGGGATCGACCAGCCATCGTAGGCGATATGGTGCATCGTATAGATAATGACATAATCATCTTCTGCCAGTTTAATGGCCCGAATACGCAGCATCAAATCAGCACTGAGGTTAAAAACCTGATTTCCTTCTTCTCTGTTAAGTCGTTTTAAGTGATGTTTTTTTTCTGTTTCAGAAAGTGCCGATAAATCATGATGGGTCATGGGCAGGTCGTAGGTAGTCGCAATCACCTGTCGCGGCTCGTTATCAATCATTTTAAAATGAGTACGCAATGCTTCATGACGTTCAAGCAAGCTCTTCACTGCCGCTTCAAGTGCCTCAATATTCACGGGTTCTTTTAATCTGAAATCCCCTGTACCGTTGTACTGGGGGCTGCTGCCATTTAACTGATCAATCAACCACAAACGTTGTTGGGCAAATGAGAGTGGGTAATGCGCTGAACGTCCGTCACGAGGAATATCCTGCAACAGGTGTGTTTGAGTATATTCTTCCGAGTCAATTTGGTTCAGAAAATCAACTAGCTCTTGTTTATGGCTTTTCCATTCACTGAGCAATTCCGGTGGTATATTGTCGCGCGTGGTCCGATATTTCAGCTGGTTATTGACAACAAACAGCGTGATTCCATGTTCTAAAGCTTCATTGACGATTTGTACGGCAGTTTTCATATATCACCTTCTAATAGTCCTTGTGTTGTTTCTTGTTTTGTCTGGAAATGTTTTCATTTTTCTTTGACAAGATAAACCGTGACAATTTGTGATAACTTTTCCATTCACTGAGTAATTCTGGCGGTATGCTGTCGCGACTGGTTTCATATTGTAATTGGTTATCAATAACAAACAGAGTCATTCTCTGATTTAAAGCTTCATTAATGATTTGCGCGGCATTTTTCATATGAAATTTTTTGCCTTTAGATTATTTTTGTGTTTTTTCCCAGCCTGAAAGTGTTTTTAATTTTTTTTGTTATTAATTTTTATAAAAAATCTTAAATTCCTTATTTTTATGAAGGAGGGAAACACATAAATGTTCCCGAAATGTATTTATACAGAAAATGAATCATTAGATAATATATTTTTAATCTATTACTTTTTTAATATAGAAAAATAGAATATCTATATTTTAGATACACACTATTCAATGAATATTTCTTGGCGTGAAAAATAAGATAGGGCTTTAGTCTTTAAATGAAAATATTTTTAATTATAATTAACAGCCATGGCCATAAATATAATATTAAAATCATTAACATTCATACTAACATATTATTGTTATTCGCCGTCATATACTTTTTTTATTTATGTATCAAAAAATAATTAAATACAGATACTTTTATTAACACCCTCAGACATAATCTATTACCCTTTTATTTTATGAAATATCATCTTATGTCATGGTAGTAAAAAAAAGAGCTTCATGTATCATGTAATAATACGAAGCTCTTGGTAATTAAGATGATGCTATTCGTTATAAGGCTCGAAGGATTGAGTCTACGCTATCTTGCTGAATAAAAATATAACCTGAACATAAAGGATTTAATAAGTGTAAAATCCCCGGCCGGATTTTCGTCCCAAATGCCCCGCATCAACCATTGTCCGCATCAATGGACAAACCCGATATTTTGAATCCTGAAACATCTGGTAGAGCACATCAAGGGAATTGACCACCGTGTCGATACCAATCAGATCCGCTGTTTCAAGCGGCCCCATTTTATGACCGAAGCATTGTTTAAAGATAGTGTCCACATCCGCAGGTTGAGCAATGCCGTCCTGTATGGTGAAAGCGGCTTCATTCATAAATAAATGAGAAATCCGATTAGAGACGAAGCCGGGGCCATCTTTCACCACCACGGCATTTTTACCTAGCATGCTCAAGATTTCCAGACATCGCTCTTTAGTTTGTTCGGAAGTATTCAGACCGACAATCACTTCGACGGTATGCTTCAGATAAACCGGATTCATAAAATGCACACCAATCACTTGAGAAGGCGTTTTATGAAACGATCCCAGTTTCGTGATGGGAATGCAGGAGGTGTTCGCCGCCAGTACCGCGTGAGGTGCAATAAACTCAGACATACGGGCATATAACGCCTGTTTAAGCTCGATATTCTCCGTGATGTTTTCCACCACAAACGCACAATCCGACACAGCTTGCAAATCCTGCGACCAGACGATGTTGAGCAGCATCTCCTCAGGGGTTTTTCCTTTAGCGAGCGGACTGAACAAAGGCGCGTAACCCGCCGTTTCCGTAACGCGTTCCCTGCTCTGTTCGCAAGCAAAAACGTCTTTTTCGATAACAACAACATCATGCCCCCGCAACGCACAATCAAAAGCAAGGCTAGAACCAATATTTCCGCCACCAACCACAGCTATTTTAAGTTTTGACATAGTGATTACTTTCTTGTTGGGTTTTAAAAGGTTGCTATTTCAGGTTAACTTATTGGATCACAGGCATCGTTCATTCAGTAGAATCAGGAGAAATCACTTCCCACTTGCCAAACAGCGTCAATCCCGCCGCTTTAGCCAATGACGTAGACGCATAGTTATCGAGTTGGCATCGGTACTGAGGTTCATACCCCTGATGACAGGCATATTTACTGATTGAACGCACCACTTTGCTGGCGTGCCCTTTGCCTCTAAAAGATGTCAGCGTCAATACGCCAAGATCCGCAATTTGCGCGTTCTCCCACGGATACATGCTGGCCGCGCTGACCAGACGATGCTGTTCAAAAGAGCCGAACACCGCCCAGTGATCCAATTCCACATAAGCGTCATCCAAATCTTGCTCTGAGGCGGAAGATTCGAATTCGGAGAAAACCGCCTCATCTTGCTCTGTTAACTGACGCAAGACACCTGCCGGATTCTCTTGCAGCAAGACGTTCTTATCCGCTTCTGAAAAATAGAAAACATAATCTGCGCCATGCAGCGTGACGCCCGCTTCATCCAACTTCTGACGGAAAATCGACTCAGATAGCTCTTGTTGTTGATAAAGACCAGCCTTATCAGCCAATGCAGGCGTCAGAACCGCCATCACTCGGCCGTCGGAGGTTTCCAGTACCATGACCCGGCGATCTTCGTTCAGATCAGGATTGACGGTAACCGTAAAAACTTCATCGCTATAGAGAACGTCTCCGTTCAAAAATGGGGTCTGCCAAAAATCAGTTATTGTTTGTGAAAATGAAGGCATACTTCTTACTCGCATTGGTTGGAATCAGCGAGCGCACGATGGCGCTCAGTCAAATAACCCTAGGAAAAACAAGCGGAAGTTTGAGCTACCCACTCCCTTGCTCGCTCTTCAATCTATGCTATCACTTCATCACGTGTAAATAGGCTTGGCAACTTAACACTGGCTTGGTCAATCTGGACAGAGCCGCCAGCAACAGTCAAAACTAAAGCCTTTGGTTACGTTGGTGAATAAGGGAAAATTCCGGAACAGCCGCAATCGGTGCATTGGCTATCCAGCCGTGGCCGCGCTCGCGTTTGAAATTGAAGTAATCACGATATTCCGAATTAGTGACAAAGTTATAAGTCAAAGAAATACTCGGCGATAAGGTATGCACTTCATGGGCTAATCCTTTGGGGATCAGCATAATCTCACCCGGCAGCAAGTCGAATTGCCATATGCGATCTTTGCTGTGTGGTGAATTTGCCTCACTTTTCCCATTAGCGGCGGGTGGTGCGACGGGTGATAAAGCAGCACTACCCTCAGCAGCATCTCTGACCACATCTTCAAGCGAAGCGGAAAAGATCCAGCCCGCTTTTCTGCCCGCGACCTGACACAACACCGCATTGGTGCGCATACCATCGACATGTAAACGGGTACAAGCTCCCGGAGCAGAAAAATAGAGTCCCCAATCCTGACACATCCGCTTGTTGGGATGCAGGGACCCTACCTGAACCCAAGGGATCTTATAACCGCCATCCGGCAGAAAATAAGGCCTACGCCAATGCTCCTGAATGCGTTGAAACGCCAGAAAACTGAACGAATTGGTTTTCACCCTGTGGCCAAATCCCCAAGTGAACAGCAGATGTTTAAAAAATGAATCGTAGGTGTATCGCAGATAGCTAAGGTTATCCCCCATTTCGCCCAGTTCAACGGCAGGCAATGACGCGATTTCCCGCAGGTAGGCGCGCAACTCAACATGGTCTTTCGGTTTGAATCCTGCATCCTGCAATTGCACGGACATATCCCCGAACTCCTGACAAAAGTAATCAAAGCTCCATATTTGCTTCGCTCGCCAGCCTCTCAAGCCATCTGTGACAATAACTGGTTCTTTCTTCATTAAGTAGCGTTCGCTGAACTCAGCGACAGAAATGTCCGAAACTTTCTCCACCTTGCGATATTCAGCCGCCTCAAGGCGCGCCAGTACATCGTTATTGCCAACCTCTCGTTGCGTACCCTGCCTGCGCCGATAAATGCTCATTTCTTCGAATGCCCACATCGCGACATCCCCGAACGCATTCCATGTATTACCGAAAAGACTCATCTTTCGCCCTCCCCTAAAAATTAAACTCTGAATCCACGTTCTGGTCGCTCGTCTGAGCGGACATTTCCGGCGTAGGCTCACCGCTAAGGTTCTTGAGTAATTCCTGTATTTCCGTATCAGGATCGGTGAGCACTTCCTCTATCAACGCGAAGAAGTACTCAAACAGCGCCATAATGATTGCTTCGCTAAACATGCGTGCACGAAATTGTATCGTGCAGTCAAATGTCTCTTGGGTTTCGGATATTTCCATCACCAAATCAAATTTGGCCGTATCTGACGTCAGTTCCAGTCGGGAAAATCCGGGGAGCCACTCGGCCTCTTCAGCACCGTTCAGACTCAGTGGCAGATATCCGAAAACCACGTCGAACAACGGATGTTTGCCTTGACGGCTTTGAAAGTCATATCCGGTACTCAGGTCTTCCAGCAGCGTGCTCATCGGATAGGACTGATAAGGGACGCTTTCAGACCACTGTGCATTCAGCTCCAGAAGATAATCCGTCATGGCAAAGTCCGCATCCGGCTCAATTTTCAGAGCCAGCATGTTGACAAGATAGCCCACCAGTGCCAGTTCCTCCGGCTGTGTGCGTCCGGTGACGGGAACACCGAGAAGAAAGGATTCGGCGCGGGCGATTTTCGTCATCAGCACCCCGAACACCCCAAGGAAAAAGGTAAATACAGGGAGCCCCAGATCACTGCAAAAACACCTGATTTCTTCACTGGTTTGCGCAGAAAAACTTTTAACCCGCGTTACCCCCCGATGGCTGTCGGCATCGATATGTCCGTCATAATCATCTACCGCAGGCAATGCCAACGGCGCCGGCAAAGGCAATAGATTGGCGAGCCAATAGGCTTTATTTTTCCGTACCTGATCTTCACTCTCAAATTCCAGCCTATAGCGCCGATAGGCCGCGAAACTGTACTCCGGCGCAGGTAACGGACGCTCCTCAAGCCTATTCTGAAAATCATGAGCGAGTATGCCCAGAGAAACAGCGTCGCATACGATGTGATGGACGACGATCAACACCTGATGGAACTGGCCGGCATCCGTACCTTTTATCATCATGGCGCGCATTGGCAGTTCGGTATGCAGGTCAAAAGGTGCCTTAGCAAACTGTTCGAGGCGAACCAGATTTTCCTCCTGTGCGGGTTCAGCCTCAAATATGGCCAAGCTGACTTTAGCATCAAGCTGAGGCAGCATTATCAAATTAGCCTCCTGCCTTTTAAACAGACATTTCAAGACTGGATGCCGATCTGCAACCTGTTCTATCGCTGTAGCGATGGCGATCGCACTGATCGCCGCCGGACATTGAAAAGCCATTGGCATGTTATAACTGGCGTCGGTAAACGTGGTTTGATGTATGTACAACAATTCCTGATCGGCGCTGGCAACGATTGGCTCAGATGGGTCGATGGTCGGCAAGATCGGATGAAAAGCGTTTTGGTCGTTGAGCAACTGCCGCTCAATCTCCCGTAAGGTGGGCTGCGCAAAAAAGTCCTGAATGGAAACTCGCTTACCGAGTTTTTTATACACTTTTTCCGCCATCACAATAGTCTTCAGACTGTCGCCACCCAGTTCCATAAATCGGTCATCAATGCCGATACCATCAATACCGAGAATACTGCTCCATATAGCAGCAATTTCCTTCTGCATCTCATTGGCAGGCGAGTGATAAACGGAAGTCAGCGTTTTCGGTCTGGGCTTCAATTTGACGTTCCCCTCGGCCTGCGGTCTGTGATCGCCATTGGCAGCACGTCTTCCTCCCCAGGCATATAACCTATCCATAAACTGGCCAGCAGAGAAAATTTTCTGGTTTTCGTGATCGTATTCACGCAAGCTGCGTTCAAACAGAGCAGGAAACTCAGCGCCAGAGAGAGCAACTTCATTGGCACCCCAGACAAATGCATCAGCCCGGCGTTCTTCTTCGAAATGAACCGTTTCCCAGTTCACAACAACCCAACGCGTTCCTGTCAACCGTCTGTTTTGCATCTGACCCCAACCATCCAGAAACAGATTGGCCGCCGCGTATGGCGCATGGGCAATCCCCCCGAAAAATGCCGACATAGAAGATGTCACGAAGCAGTATTTGACAGGAATGCTTTCAAATACGTTGGCAAGCACTTCCGCCACCTGAGCTTTTGGCGCGAGTTGCGCGCAATAATGATCAGCATTGAGTTGAACCAGAGGAGAAAAAGAATTGCCATCAGTGACGCCGGCGGCGTGTAGAACCACACTGATTTCCCCCAAACGATGGCGAATGGATTCAAACAACGCTAATGCGTCGGCTTCCGATTCCAGAGCATACGGAAAAATCTCCACCGTTTCAGCGCCCGCGTCCTTCAACTCTTCCTGTAAGCGCTTCATCGCGGGAGAGTCCGCAGGCTGGCGACTGATTAGTGCCAACCGCCCTTGAAAACGTCGTGCGATCACCCCTGCCATCACCTTGGCCATCCTGCCGCCAGCACCCGTGATGACGTAAGTTTTCCCGATGAAATACGACGCATCCAACACATCATTTTCTTCCGCATCCGGACAACGGAAATCTTCAACAAACAGCCCCTCGTCATTGAGTTTCAAAGGCCCATGCAACGGAGTTTGCAGCAGTCTGGTCAGCGCAGCGGGTGTCCAATCTGCACTAGGATTCTGAATGCACAGAAACGCACAATTGACACCGGGAATTTCCTGAGGCATCACTAACGCTAACGCTTTAAGAGCCGCAGCCGTCAATACAGATTCAGCCAGAGATCCGCTATCGCCGGTCATGGAGAAAGCAGGCACGATCAAATAAATATGCACGGAAGTAAACACGGAGAAATCAGTCTCCGCGAGCGCCCTGCCTAATTCAGATAAGATTTGGAGCGACGTTGGCGCAAAAGAAAAACCCTCCGTCGGGAACGCCAGCGACAACACCAGAGAAGGATTCTTTTGCGAACCTGTCATTTGCGAACCTGTTATTTGCGAACCAATAGACAGTTTTGCCAGAGCGTTCCGCACCTGTACTGGACACAGCATATCCAGACTGACAACTTCAATCTGACTGTTGTCTGCCAACCCGCCCACAAGAGACGCTAACGTCTGGTCAACCAGCAGCACGGCGTCCGGCTTCACCTCCAACATCGATTGTGCCGGCAAGCGTATAGGCTTCCAGAATGGCGATAACAGACCCGACGCATTTTTAGACAGATTTTTGCCATCAGGTGCCGCGACGATATCGGCAATCTGCGACCAGGTTTTATCTGTAATATGTCCTGTTCCGTGCTCCTCACGAATAAAAGCGTATCCGGGAACATCCATCAATGGTTGTCCATCACAGGAGCGGAAAAGACATTTCTCAAGCTCTTTTGTCTTACCGGATACCCAGTCGGTGATAGCAGCAAAATGTTCTGAGAGGTTATCTGGCGATGTCGTTTCCAAAACTTGCCGAACCAGCGCCAGACTCTCCGTCTGTTCATCAGGTGCCAGATAGCGTTCAATTTGCCACATCAGAGCAAACTTCGAATCTGCCGCAAACACGGCTCGATACGGAAAACTGTGCCGCTTGCCCAAGGTACGGGACAGCGCAGATAAATCCGGATCAGTTTGCGATACCAACCACTGGGACACTGATTCTAATTGCAACCCCAGAGAAGCGCTGTTTTTCGCTGAAAACGGAAAAAAACAGACTTCGGGTACTTTATCGACACCGCTTGTCTTCATGGCCTGCGGAGGGAGCACATATTGCTGTAACACCATATGCGCATTGGTTCCGCCAATACCAAAACTGCTGACGCCACCAATTCTCAATTTCCCTTGTTTTGACGGCCACGGTTCAGCGCGGGTGTTGACATAAAACGGGGAGTGTTCAAATTCCAACTGAGGATTAGGGCGTTGGAAATGCAACGTGGGTGGGATCATGCCGTGTCTGAGTGCCAATACCATCTTAATGAAACCGGCGATACCCGCGGCGGAATCCAGATGCCCGATGTTGGTTTTAACGGCACCCAGTGCACATTGATTGAGTGTCTCCTCTACATTGGCAGAAGATCCTCTTTCATTGAAAACTTCACGCAACGCCATAAATTCGATGCTGTCTCCCAAAGAGGTCGCCGTGCCATGACACTCGATGAAATCCAGATCCGCCGCGTCGATCTCTGCCATCTGCAAAGCAGAGCGAATCACTTCCGTCTGCCCTTTAACGCTAGGCGCGGTGTAACCTACCTTGCGGGCACCGTCGTTGTTAATGGCAGAACCTTTGAGGATCGCCCAGATAGGATCGTTATCAGCAATAGCGTCTCCCGCCCGCCGTAATACCACCGCGCCTAACCCGCTACCGAACACGCTGCCGGTAGCCTCCGCATCAAACGCTCTGGTCTTACCGTCTTTTGAAAATAACATCCCGTCTTGATAGGTATGCCCGTTTTGCTGCGGCAATAGCAGACTGATTCCGCCGGCAACAGCGAAATCACACTCACCACTCAACAAGCTCTGCACGGCCTGATGGAGACTGACCAAACTGGTTGAGCAGGCGGTCTGCAAGGTAAAACTGGGGCCTTCCAGTCCTAACTTCCAGGAGATTAGCGTACTCATCGCATCTTTATTGGACAGTTGGGAGGCAAGAAAACCGCCTACATTCTCAACCTGTTCAGACAGCATCGCCTGCATAGTCCACTGCACCGAACTGCGCGCCCCCAGAAACAGTCCGATATTACGACTCCGTTTGTCCGGATCGACGCCAGCGTTCTCCAGGGCATGCCAAACGCACTCCATCATCAAACGGGTTTGCGGATCCAAAAGCGCCGCTTCTGCCTGACTGTAGCCGAAAAACTCCGCATCGAAATACTGTGCACCTTCCAGTACTCCGTTAACCGGCACGAAATCTTTATTGCGTATCTTGCTGGCATCATGCCCCGCTTTAAGCAATTCTTCTGCCGTAAAGCAGGAAATCCCGTCCACGCCCATCAACAAATTTCGCCAAAACTCACTGCAATTCCCCGCTCCCGGAAACCGACCTGACAAACCGATGACAGCGATATCTAAATCTTCTCTTATTTCTGTACGCATAATGTCTTACCCTGTTCCAGATCGATAAAGTCATCGGAAGTTAATTGCTTAACGAATTCAACGTGATCACCGCTTTTACGCCGGACGGTGCAGCACCCTTTTATTTTTTGCGTAAGTCCATCAATACCTGCTTCGTCTGCATCGTCGGAAAAGAACATCGCGACAGGGAGATTTTCTAATGGCAGAGCCAGGATCCGCTCATAAAATGTTTTGTTTTCAAGGATCTGATGCTGTAATTGGTAATAGCGCCACTCCTGATGGAGCGAAGGGAATTGCCGCCGCAGTGTTTCAACATCCATATCGGCATCAATACCCGCACAATCAAAGGCCAACCGATTAACGTCGCGAAAAAACTCAACGAACTCTGCATACAGCTCATCCCCCGCAAAAACATCGGTGCGCAAGTTAGGATCGAGAAATACCAGCTTGTCTATATATTGGGAAAAATGCTGCGATGGCTGCGATAGTTCCGCTTGTTGCGCCAGCAATGCCACCAGCATCTCCGCCCCAAGAGAATAGCCGCCCAGCCACAGTGATCGTGACGAGTGTCTGCTCTGTGCTTCAATATACGGTGCCAAGTCACTGAGTAACGCCTGTTTAAATTCCTGCACTGACAGGTTTTCAACGGCGCGGGGATCCGTTGTTAAAACAGACACAGTGACGCGACCGGCCAATTTGTCCGCCAGCGCCTGCAATTCAATCAATCCTCCTAACGCTGGCGGCAGCAGTATCAGTTTGGCAGTGCCCGGCTCATCGGCGTTCAGGAAACGCTCTTGTAACAACTTCACTGGCATTGTGTCATGTGCTCCCTGCCGTGCTTTGATCAGCGACCATTGCTCACCAAGCGTGGCATTGCGAAACACATCAACGGGGCTGAATGTCACGCCGAACCGCGTTTCCAATTGGTTAGCCAAGCGCACGGCACTCAGGGACGAGCCGGATACCAGAAAGAAGTCAGAATCCTGTGTCAACGCCCCTTTATATCCCAGGCATTCCCTCCAGCAGGTGATTAGCTTTTGCAATCCTTCACCCATTGTCGCTGCCTGTTCCTCCTGTGTTTGATGCGTGTATTCACGCCATTCCAGAAACAGCGCCACGATCCGCTGCCGATCCAGTTTGCCTGTTTCGGTTCGGGGCAAAGACGCTACCGGAAATATCGCCGACGGCAGGTGGGAACGGGGATAATGTCGCGCCAGATACTGTTGCAGATCCGACTGCACACTCTCTTCTCCTTCAATCGCCAGTACCAAACAGGCTTCCGGTGTGCCGGCGAACGCCACTGCGGCACCCGCCGCAATCACGTCAGGATACTGCCCTGCTCGGTTTTCTAATTCACCCAAACCGATGAAATTGCCCCGCACTTTACAGCTATCATCCATTCGCCCTTTGAGGTAAAACAGACCGTTTTTGTCCGCCATCGCTAAATCGCCGGTGCGGAAAAACGTTCCCTGAGCGTCCCGACCAAATTTACGCGCAGTCAGCGTCGGATCATTCAGATAGCCGTGATGCTCAAAATCCCCATAGATCACCAGTTCTCCCCATTGACCGATCCGGAGCCGGCCGCCATCCTGATTGATCACGGCAAAAGCGGCATGGTCGAAGGGTTCTCCGATGGAAAGTGCCGCACCTGACGCCAACCGAGCGCAATTCACCATTGATACAGCGATGCAGGTCTCCGTGGGGCCATAGCTGTTCCAAATCTGAGTGCGTTCGAGTAATTGGCTGATATCTCCGGCTGCGAGGAAATCCCCGCCACTAATGCAGATCGTGGGCAAGGGCGCCAACTCCGGTATACGGTTCCAAGCAGAGAAAAGAGCCGGAGCCGCAGAAATGACATCAGGACGGTAGCGAAGTAAAAACGCCCTCACCTTGCGTTCATCCAATAAACTGTAACGGTCAGCGACCACACTCGTTCCCTGCAACACCCAAGCGAGCAGAACTTCTTCGAGATAACCGTCAAAACTGGGCGAAAACTGCTGCACGATCCGCAATTCTTGCTGCGTTGTCTGCAATTCTTGCTTCAATCTCAGCTTATTGACGAGTGAATCCACATACTGCGCCGCCGTACGCGCGGCAACACAAATGCCTTTGGGTTTACCGGTAGTCCCGGAACTGTACAATACCCATGCAATAGGATTATCGTCGCAGGATTTCATGCTGTGAAAGCCGTGCCAATTGATGGAAACAGGGGCAAGCAGATTATTGTCCTGCAATTGCGCTCCCATCTCCGACACCGCCGCCGCGCCAATTTCCGTTCCGTGCATGATCACGAGATCCGGCTCTGCATGGCGGATCACCTCGTTAATACGCTCCTCCGGTGTCCCCGTTTCCAGTGCCAGATAGGTCGTGTGCGTCAGGAAACACGCCGCCAGAAATGCCTGTAGTTGACGCCCCTGACGTCCCAAAATGAGCGCCCGCCGAATCGTCCCCTTGTTTAGAACCTGCGTATACGCAGCGGTTAATGCGGCGAATTCTTCCCAAGTCACGACGCCTTCTTCATCAATCACCGCGGGACGGTCGGTCAATGTCAGAAACCCATTAATCAGCATGGCATCAATTTGGCGATACGACGCACGTCGTTGAACTGGCCGAAAGGCCTTTTTAACTGCGTCGGTAGACACTATCAGCTCATCAATCAGCAAGTCGGAGGGAGCGTGACTCAAGATCTGCTGCAAAATTTCCTGATAGCCGGTTACGATGGCTTCTATCTGTGAATCTGTGAAAGCCGCGATCTGATATTCCAGCGTCAATCGGCAACTTTGTGTATTTTGTATACCTTGCGTACGATGGCTGACAGTAAGATTGAGCGGCCCATGCGCTTCCAGCAATAAATCCTCTGCATCCAGTGCCTCATTCTCCCCTGCGTCAAGATAGGAATAGGCGACATTAAGCAGTGGATTATGGCCAAACATCCTAGGGTCACGACTGAGCAATGCAAAGGCCTCTTCAACCGGGAAAAAAAGCTGATCAACCGCGCGCCACTGCTCATCCGCCAATTTCTTAATAAATCGGTCAAAGGTTTCTGCCGGCTTATCAAAACGAAACGCGCAAGGGGATAACGAGACGAACATGCCCACTGTCTCCAGCGCATTTTTTGGGCGAAATGCATTCGCCACTGAAATGGAAAAAGCATCGCTACTCCCTTCGCGCGCCACGGTAAGCCCCCACACCGACAGAAAAAGCATGGCCGGAGTCACGCTTACTGTTCCGCAAAGACGTTTCACTGCTGCCATATCCGCAGCCGATAGATGCCAGGATAGGGTTTTTACCTTGCTGCCTGCATCCACTGCGCCATGCCCGAACGGATCGAACTCAAGCCCTTCAAGATAGTTTGTCCAGAATGTTTCAGCCTGTGTCCAAACCGGGCGCTGACGGGCATCCACTAATGCCAGCGCGTAGTGCCTGTAACTCAGCGCAACGGGAGCCAACGACTCGTGCGCCAGCAATTGCTGAAACTCACGCTGTAGGATCTCCAACGAGGGTTTGTCCACTAAAATATGGTGGATCTGCAACTGCAAGCCGGCGTGCTCCGTGTTCAATTCCTGTAGACAGCCTCTCAGCAGAGGCGCTTCTCCTAACTCGAAAGCCTGCGTCCGCATCTGTAACCACTGATTCGGATCATCGATCAGTACCCTGTCAACTGAGAGCGACGGTAATATCTCAGCATAGGGAATGCCTTCACTATCAATGCGATATCGGGTACGCAAAATATCGTGGCGGTCGATTAGAGCCTGTAGTGCTTGTTTCACTGCATCAGGGAGGAGGTCATGAGATAACGGGATCTCCAGCGCCAAAATATAAGCCCGTGATTCTGGATGCAGACGATATTGTGCATAAAGCCGAACTTCTTGTGCCGATAACGGCCCACGCCCGCTAACCGCAAGCTGAGGTGCGGTGTCCAGCAGATTTGAGAAACTCTCCGTCGCCATGCTGTCACTGCCAGTCCGTCGGGCGTCGATTGTTTTCGCAAGCGCTTCGATCGTATCGTTTTGAAAGAATTCCAACAAAGAGACAACCAGCCCAAATTCATGTTGAATTTCCGCCAGAACTCTTGCTGCCCGTAACGAGTGGCCACCCAGGGAGAAAAAACTTTTGTCTACCGACAACGTGTCAACGTCCAACTCCAAATACCGCGCCCAACAGGCTGCCAACCATTCTTGGATTGCACCGTCAGGCCGGACGATTTTACCGCTCACTGCCTTGCCAAATGCCTGTTTTAGCCCTTGTCGATCCAGTTTACCGTGGCGCGTCAGCGATAATTCCGCGACCAAAATAACCGGACTCGGCACCATATAGGCGGGCATCCGGCTTAATAACGCCTCTCTGACGTTTTGCTCCGTGACCCTACTGTCCGTCGTAACGATAAAGGCGCCCAGATGAGCGTGTCCCCGCTGGTCTTCTATGCCAATCACTGCCGCTTGAGCCACTGTCGGCAGATCCAGGATGTTTTTTTCAATGGCATCTAACTCGACGCGGAAACCGTTCACTTTCAGTTGGCGATCCCGCCTTCCCTCAATTTCAATCTCACCCTGAACATTCCAGCAACCGAGATCGCCACTGCGATAATACTTTCCTTTCAACCACTCAGTATCCAAGTCTATGAACACCTTTGCAGTGAGATCAGGGCGATTTATGTAGCCCGCCCCAACGCCGATTCCTCCTATCAACAACTCACCCGCTACACCGATAGGACAGGGTTCTAAGCTATCGGGAAATACCACGACACACTGGCAGCCGCCTAACGGCTTACCGATAGTGATTTTCTGGTCATTACGCACTAAGGATAAATAGGTTGTGATAACGCCGGTTTCGCTGGGGCCGTATACATTAAACAGCTCGTAATTATTCTTTTGAAACGTTCTCAGACTTTCGCCGCCAAAATACAGTTGCCGCAAGTTCGGAATATCCCCCAACTCCATGATGTATTCCGCCAGCACGGTCGTGGTGAACAATAAATCGATGCGGTTTTCCCGCAGGAATTTGACGCACTTTTCAGCGTCTGTACGCGCCTCTTCCGGCGGCATGACCAACACAATGTCCTGAGTCAGACACTGCACACATTCCAGCACGAAATAGTCGAAAGTATGATTCGCTACGGAGGCAACTCTGGAACCTGCCGTGCAGTACAGGGTTTGTTTTTCATCACTGAGATTAAGTAATGCTTGATGAGTATTGATACAACCTTTCGGTTTACCCTCACTGCCGGAGGTCATCACCACACACAATGGGTCGTCGGGATTGACCGCCTCACCTTTGCACAGCAATGCCGCCAGAGCAAACATCTCCGTTCGATGCGTCAGCTTGGCCGGTACATAATAAGGCAGCATGACGACCTGACAGCCCTGAGTGCGGAAGAATTCTACCATCTCACCGCAACTTTCCTGTAGCAGAACCACCTTGGTGCTATGCAGCTCGATAATGTCCAATAACTGCCTTTCTGGCGCGCTATGGGATTGCAGGCAGAACGGCTTACCGATGCGTATACATGCCATCGCAGCGAGTGTGGTTTCCACGCCCTTGGTGCCGACAATAAGCACACAGTCGCCTAACGATTCCCATTGTGGCAAATCAGGATCGGTCAACAAAATAGCCGTGTACCGTTCCAACTGTTTAAAGTTAACGGTCTGCTCATCGGCCTCCAGAAACCGGGTTTCAGCTCTGTCGCGCATGGAGGCGGTCATGGCCTGCGCCACATTTTTATACCTCAGCGGCTGCGCGGGTACGGGGGCAGAAAGTGCAGCAACTCGCTCCCGCTCTTGCTCCGGCATCCAGGGCATTGACGCGAGCGGGGAGTTTGGCTCGAATACCATGCTGTTCAATAACAAGGTCAAACGATCCATCAAAAGTGATGTCAGTTCTGCGTCCACCCTCCGCGAATCGAATCGCATATGCAGACAGGTCTTTTCGGGACGGGCTTGGATCCAGAGACTCAGTGAATAACACGCCGCCTCTGTTCCTTCAAAGGGTGCCTGCGTTTCAGAGTAACCCACCAAAATTTGCGGCGATTGCGACATCACGGAAGACGCCGATTGCACAGGTATGCCAGACGTCAACGCAGCAACTCGCTTCCATTGTGCAAGCTCTTCACCAAACAGTCGTTTTACGGGTTGTGTCAGTTCCGTTTCCGTCAGATGCCATTTAGCGGGGACCAGATAAACACCAGCGGGACAGTCATTGGACAAAACCATCGGTGTTCCGTTGCCCGCCCTATCTTGCGCCTCGATCGCCCAAATCAAGCTCCCTTCCGGCTCTCGGCTGTGCAAAAAGGCGAGATACTTGATGCAGGCGGAAAACAGCGACAAACGATGCAGCGGAGACGCTGCCATAGTGAAAATTCTGCTGTTCAGTGGTTCGGCAAGGGTGAATGACGTTGTGACAACCTCTGTGTTCGTCTCCGATGCCGCCAGACGCGTCACAAAAAAGGGACACCCCTGATATTCGGTATCCAGTTGTTGGCGAACATAATCTTTGAATGCCTGTTTCCTTGCATTCATCACAATGGGATCATTAGTGTGCATTTCCGCAACTTCCTGTTTTATTTTCATATCACTCAACACTCAGCGCACTTTGCAAAATCGACTTAAACAGCGCTTCCCAATTTCTTACGTCACTTCCCGTTCTGAACGAAAGCGCTTCCAGATGAACGTCAAAGCCCGTGGTATGCTCGGCAATTTCGCAGGTCAGATTCCAGTGCGATTGCCCACCTGCAACATTGGGCGTTTCCAACTGCCGACAGAGACTGCCTGCGATGCGGCCGTCAAAGCCCTCTTTCTGGAAGTAACCGAAAAAGGACGTGGGTGACAACGCCTGTTTAGCCAGCGCCGGATACCGTACCGTCAATTCTTCGACATCAAACAGGTAATGACGACAGGCCGCGCGCACGGCTGTGCTCACTTCATGGAGCATCTCCGGTTCCATCGTCTCGCCCCTCAACCTTACCCGCACGGGCAGAACCGACATCAATGGCGCGATGACCGTCTGTTGATCCAACCTGTCCCGACCATGAAAGATCATGGACGTCAGTTGATCGTGCGGGTGGAATTGAGCAGGCTGATAATCCAAACGGGCTTTAAACAGCAAAAATGCGGCCATGAAGAATTCAGGAACACTGATTTTCAATCGTGACGTGAGCGTTTCAATCTGTCCTTTAAGTCCGTCGTCGAGCGTAATAAGGCAAGTGTGCGTAACTGACTCGGTGTCCTGCGTATGCACAAGAGGCGACCACTCCTGCAACTGCGTTCGCCAGAAGTCCGCGTGTTCTTGTCGCAGAGCCGCAAATTCACGGCTGTAGAAAAGATCAGAATAAGCAGCCAGACGGGTTCCCGAAGGAGCGGGGTCATGTTCAGCGGCTAACTCGCTGAGTATTTGCATCAGACCAGAACCATCAATACAAGCGTGGGAAAAATCCAACAACAAAAACGAACGCCGTCCATCAACAACCCACCGACCGCGAACATTCATGCCATCTTCCAGCGAGAACGGGCGGATAAAATCGCGCAGATCCTCTTCCAAAGAGCCAAGAGTTTGGCGTTTCTCCAGTCGGAATAAAAAACGCTTGGCAGGGCGTAAATAGAGTTCATCACCTGTAAGAATGAATTGCGCCCTGAGGCTTTCATGACGGGAAAGTACCGACTGCAATAGATTACGCAGTTGTTTAAGATCCGGCTCCACATCGTCGTCGAACGACAAAGCGAGGAAACTGTTATTGCTTAAGTCTTGAGGATTAAGTTTTACTGCCTTGTAGATGGCTTTTTGCGTTGGCAACGCCCGGATCTGCTCGACAGGCGTCGGTTCCATCGGCTCTATTAAGTGCGCTCGATCCCCGTATTCCCTTGCTGCGTTTCCTTTTTCTATTTCAGTCTCGATCAGCTCGGCCTGCGAAGCCAAATCCAAGTGTTCCACTATCGCACTCAGCAGCAATGACACACTGAACGCTTGCTGTATCCGCGCCATGAGTGCAACAGCCAGTAATGAATGCCCTCCGGCTTCAAAAAAGTGGGATTGACGTCCAATCGCATTAGTATTGAGATTGAGTAACTCGGCCCACAATTGAACCAATCGGGTTTCCGTTCCTTCCTGCGGAGGTTGTGCCGTTATTGTTTGTCCCATCGGTGCATCAGCAGGAGATGGCAACGCTTTGCGATCCAATTTTCCATTCGCGGTGAGAGGAAACCCATCCAGCCAAAGCAAGTTGGACGGCATCATAAATGGAGGCAGATTCGTCTGTAAGTGCGCTCTCAGCGTCTGATTCCGTTCCTCCTGAACCTGATCGGCGTAGCCGGAAGCAGGGGTGACATAAGCAACCAGACGAGCATCGCCCGGCACATCCTCACGCACCAGCACCACACACTCTTTCACGCTGTCGTGCGATAACAACGCCGCTTCCACTTCACCCAACTCAATACGGAAGCCACGTAACTTGACCTGAAAGTCATTACGTCCCAGATATTCAATGTCGCCGCCGGGTAAATACCGAGCCAGATCCCCCGTTCGGTACATCACGCCATTTAACGCCGGATTAAAGGGATCTCTGATGAATTTTTCCGCTGTCAGCTCGGGCTGATTCAGATAGCCGCGTGCCACGCCCACCCCGGCGATGTGAAGTTCACCCGCCACACCGACCGGGCACGGCTGGCCGTAAGCATCGAGGATATAAAGCTGAATGTTATCAATCGGCTTACCTATCGGGATCACATTTTCCGGGATCAAGCCATCCGTTTCATCAAGGCAGCAATTCCAGGCGGTGACGTCAATGGCCGCTTCGGTCGGCCCATACAAGTTATGTAATTCGACCTTGGCAAAACGCTCCCGAAACCGATGCACACTGCGCGCCGGCAGTGCTTCGCCGCTGCAAAACACGCGTTGCAGGCAATTGCCCACTTCTGGCGGTGCCTGATCCAAAAAGGCGGACAGCATCGACGGTACGAAATGCAGGGTAGTTATCCGATGTTCTTGGATCAACGCGCTCAAATAAGCCGGATCTTTATGTCCCTCAGGTTTTGCTACCACCAGACGGGCGCCGTACATCAGGGGCCAGAAGAACTCCCAGACGGACACATCAAAACTAAAGGGTGTTTTTTGCAGAACAGCATCATTCGCATTCAACCGATAGGCCTTTTGCATCCATACCAAACGATTGACGACGCCAACGTGCTGGTTCATCACGCCCTTTGGCCGCCCGGTTGAGCCAGAAGTATAGATAACATACGCCAGATGGGAAGAAGTCAGCCCGTTATCCGCCGGATGCAAATCATCACTGTTTTGCCCGGACCACTGCGAGACATCGGACTCCAAATCGATCACGCTGACATTTGTGCTCATCGCGTATTGATCCAGCAGCGCGCGAACGACAACCGGCACCGCACCGTAAGACAACAAAGCACGGGGGGCAGCGTCATGCAGCATGTAGTCGAGCCTTTCAGCAGGATAGTGCGGGTCAAGAGGTACGTAGGCTCCTCCGGCTTTCAGTACCGCCAGCAACGCAACCACCATTTCTATGCTGCGCTCCACACACACGCCTACCAATGTATCCGGGCCAACGTGCAAATCTTCTCTGAGGAATCGGGCCAGTTGGTTCGCTCTCTGGTTCAATTGCACATAACTCAGCACTTGGTCTTCGAACACCACCGCAATAGCATCCGGCGTCCGACGCGCCTGCTCCTCAATCAGGGTATGGAGGCAAGCCTGTCGCGGAAAATCAGAGGTGGTCTGATTCCATTGCCACAGCAATTTATCTTTTTCCTGCGCCGGCAAGACATGAATTCGACCCATTCTTCTTTCTGGTGCGCTTTCCAGCGCGGTGACAATTTCCTGTAACGCTGTCTGCAAGTAGTCACAGATAAGTTCAGGATCAAGCCCCTGTTCGACCTGTGCATTAATAACAAAATCGTTGGTGAAATCATCAACATTGACGGAAACCGGATAATGGGTTCTCTCCATACTGCCGGAATAACTGACTCCATTTATGGAGGAAGGATTCATTGCCTGAAAAGGATCTGCCGAAGGAATGTTACGCATTTCACTGTGACGATAATTCAGCAATGAAGTGAACAGAGGCACTGTTCCCGATGTCTGTACTGATTTCTGTGCCAGCGCCAATGACGCCTGTTCATGCCTGACCAACTGCGTCAGAGTATCCTGAGCATTCCAGAGACACTCAAAAACAGCAAGATTATCCATATGTACCCGGATCGGCAGCGTATTGATAAACGGCCCCATGATGTTTTCAGCGTTTTCACCTGCAAACATGCGCCCCAGTAAGACAGTACCGAAGACGACATCGTTGCATCCGGTCAGGCAGGCGATCACTTTCGCCCAAGCCAGATGAAAAACTGCGGCAGCACTGACACCGTGCGCTTTGGCTTGTTGGCGTATCTGGTTACACAACCGTTCTTGCAGCGGTCGCCAGGCTTCCACCACCACCGCGTTGCCCCCTAAGTATTCACCGGCACCAAACGGCGCTGGAGTCGGTTCATAATCCCGTAACATAGCGTCAAAAAATGCTTTTTGCTCTTCCACGCCAGTTGTGCAGAAAAGACCTGCGTTCACCTGCCTGAACGATATGGGCGCAATCAGAGCAGGCGGTTCTAAACGCAGTTGCGCTTCTATTTCCTGCTGCATCTTTTCTACCGTCGTGTGATCCACCGTCATATGATGGATCAAATGCAGCAATACCCATTCGTCCCGTTTCGGGTCATAGCAATAAAGACAACGCTGCAAAGGTGCTTTAGTGATATCAAAACGCAGCATGGCGGGATCGCAATGCTGTTTCAAGATGACCAACGGATCATCGCAATCCATCGTAGGTTTCAGCTCTTCCACCGTCAATTCAGCGTCCCGCCAAACCACCTGCACCGGCTGGCTAAGTCCTTCATAATGGACGCTGACCCGAAACGTATCGTGACGGGCAATCGTGCTGCGCAGGGCATCAACATAAGCGTGCAGCAAGTCTGCATTACGGAAACGGACGACCTGCCAAAGCACATAGGGATCTCCCGCCAAATTCGTCAGATAGTGATAGATCATCCCCTGCTGCAACGCCCCCAAAGGATAAATATCTTGGATATTGGCGAGGCCCCCGGGAATGGCGGTAATCAGAGCATCGATTTCTTTTTGGCTGAGTTGCGCCCAGGCGGACGCTTCCACCATAGCGCGTTCCGCCATGTCAGAGCGGGTTTCCTGTGGATCGGACACCTGCAACTGTGTCGCCAGTTCGGACAATACGGGATACTGGTACAGCGTGTAGCCATCCACAAAGAGTCCACGACGACGCAAAGCCAGCACCATTTTCAGAGTCAGCAACGAGTGGCCGCCCAGGTTAAAAAAGTGGGCATTTCTGCCGATGTTTTTAACGCCGAGCAGTTCACTCCACACCTCAACCAAGGTTTGCTCCAACGCATTTTTCGGCGGTGCAACGTCTTGTGCCGTGAATTCATCAAAAGTGACCACCGGAAAGGACTTGCGGTCAATTTTACCGCTGGCGGATAAAGGAAAACTACTGACGATGACGATAGCGGCAAGCCTCATGTAATCGGGCACCGCATCGTTGATAAGCCGTTGAATACTCTCTTTCACGCTCTCCCTGGACTGGCGCTGTAAGGCGCGTTCCGCGGCAATGACAAATCCAACTAGGCGTTTATCTTCCGCACTCTCGCCCTGCGCCAACACAACGGCATCGCGTACGGCCGGATGCTTCATCAGACGTGCTTCAATTTCACCCAGCTCAATACGGAAGCCACGTAACTTGACCTGAAAGTCATTACGTCCCAGATATTCAATGTCGCCGCCGGGTAAATACCGAGCCAGATCCCCCGTTCGGTACATCACGCCATTTAATGCCGGACTAAAGGGATTTTTGATGAATTTTTCCGCTGTCAGCTCGGGCTGATTCAGATAGCCGCGTGCCACGCCCACCCCGGCAATGTGAAGCTCACCCGCCACACCGACCGGGCACGGCTGGCCGTAAGCATCGAGGATATAAAGCTGAATGTTATCAATCGGTTTACCTATCGGGATCACATTTTCCGGGATCAAGCCATCCGTTTCATCAAGGCAGCAATTCCAGGCGGTGACGTCAATGGCCGCTTCGGTCGGCCCATACAGGTTATGTAATTCGACCTTGGCAAAACGCTCCCGAAACCGATGCACACTGCGCGCCGGCAGTGCTTCACCGCTGCAAAACACGCGTTGCAGGCAATTGCCCACTTCTGGCGGCGCCTGATCCAAAAAGGCGGATAACATTGACGGTACAAAATGCAGGGTAGTTATCCGGTGCTCTTGGATTAAGGCGCTCAGATAAGCCGGATCTTTATGTCCTTCGGGTTTTGCCACCACCAGACGGGCACCGTACATCAGGGGCCAGAAGAACTCCCAGACGGACACATCGAAACTAAAGGGTGTTTTTTGCAGAACAGCATCATTCGCATTCAGCCGATAGGCCTTTTGCATCCATACCAAACGATTGACGACGCCAACGTGCTCATTCATCACGCCCTTTGGCCGCCCGGTTGAGCCAGAAGTATAGATAACATACGCCAGATGGGAAGAAGTCAGCCCGTTATCCGCCGGATGCAAATCATCACTGTTTTGTCCGGACCACTGCGAGACATCGGCCTCCAAATCGATCACGCTGACATTTGTGCTCATCGCGTATTGATCCAGCAGCGCGCGAACGACAACCGGCACCGCACCGTGAGACAACAAAGCACGGGGGGCAGCGTCATGCAGCATGTAGTCGAGCCTTTCAGCAGGATAGTGCGGGTCAAGAGGTACGTAGGCTCCCCCCGCTTTCAGTACCGCCAGCAACGCAACCACCATTTCTATGCTGCGCTCCACACACACGCCTACCAATGTATCCGGGCCAACGTGCAAATCTTCTCTGAGGAATCGGGCCAGCCTGTTCGCCCTGCGATTTAATTCTGCATAAGAAAGTGACTGCTCCCCGAATCGAACGGCAACCGCATCCGGTGTTTTTTCTACCTGCCGCTCAAACAGTTCATGAATGCAACAATTCAGGATAGTGTCCTTTGGCGCCCGGCTCTGGTTGGAATGATCAAAATGATTTTCTGACTGCGACTGATTAAGCATAACTCTCTTCCTTTAACTCAATGAGCTGACCGTTTTTCATTGTGATCAGGACATCTGCTTCCGAAAAATATTCGTCATCATGGGTCACGACAAACACGATACGATTCTGGGCTTTCAACATAGGAAGCCATTCCTTGTAAAATCGGGCCTTAGAACGAGGGTCCTGATCCGCCGCCCATTCGTCCAGAACGACTAGAGGGCTGGGGTCAGCTAACAGCATGGCCAAAGAAAGACGTTTGCGCTGACCTGTTGATAATTTGATGTTGTCAAAAGCACCATCACTCAGAAGCGTGGCTTTTTGCGTCAACCCCAACAACGCGATGTTCTGGTTGACAGCCTCCCGCAACGGCAATAGTGCCGGGTCATAAACCCGTTTGAATAACCAGTTGTCGCTGAAGATCGCCCGTGTTTGTTCCAGCAATTGATGCTGGGAAGCCTCTTCACCATTTATCCTGACCGTTCCCCGCTCAGGTGCGTACAAACCCGCCAGAATCATAGCCAGCGTACTCTTACCGGAGCCATTGCCACCGGTCAGGAAATAGCTTTTTCCACTTTCCGCTTTCAATGAAATTGGCCCTACACCGAAGCATTCTCCCCCCGTAGCCGGATAGTGAAAATACACCGCGGACAGTTCGAGCGTCTTCACATCCTGAATTTTCGGCATCGTCTCGGCAGGAGAGTCGGCCTGAATCGACTGGCTGAACATCACCATATTATTCATCAGGCTTTTCAGCCTGATGAGTTCAGGCATGGCCGCCATCACCGCGTTCAGCGGCCCGATGAGGTACAGCAGAATGATCAGATATTCTTTCGACACATTACCGTCAAAATGGGGGATCAGGAGCGGAAACATCAACGCCACCGCAACCAGTAAAATAGTGAGCAATGACTCGCCGATAAAGAATGCATTTAAAAAGCCGAGATCGTACTGAATCCTCAACGCCTTAAAACGATCCGACACGCCCTGCGCATGGCGATAGAAACTGCGTTTTACCGCGTCACGCCGCAGTCCTTTATAGCCTTTCTGCAAATCTTCCACGGTATCCATAAACTCGCTACGGATGCTTAATGCTTGAGGCATAATGCGATTGGCTCGTTCAGAAATGCAGTAATAGAGCACGATCATGGGCAAAGCACAGGCCAACAGGACAGAAGTGGCTACCGGCGACTTAAACACCATCAAATAGGTGAACAAAAAGATGATCGTCAACAAATTGGCGAAGAAAGGCACGAAAGCCAGAACGCTTTTCGCTAATTCTTGCGAATTCTCCCCAACGACGGACTGTATTTTCCCCGAAGATAGCTGTTCGATGTTTTTGTAATCCGATGCCAGCAGTTTCCGGATGATCTCCATCCGCCAGCCCTGCACAAAAGAATGCCCAAAGCGCATGATCTGTTGTTCAGCCGCTTTACGGGTGGAAATGTAGAAGTAGATGCAGCTAAACAGCAGCACAGCGCTGTACAGCAAATACGTAGATGGGCTATCGATAGCCTGAATGATGAATAAAACCAATGCGGAATTGAGCAGTCCGGAAATGACCGTCAGACCGACGACTTTCGCAATCATCAACGCGGAAAAAGTCTTGCTGGTATATCTGCCGCTGCGCTGTGTCACCAGAAAAAAGAACAGGCTGACCGCGTTGACGAAGAACAGCAGCCCCACAGCAGCAACAGGCAGGCTGAAAGTCCCCCAAACCAGCAGATTTGCCCAGCTTAACCCCAACAATAGCGGAGGTATAATCGCAAGCACGGACACAAGAGCCACGTTCTGCACGATGAACCGACTGAGGAAAGCGCGCCAGACCGGTTTTTCTGCGGTGCTTTCTGCGGATCGAACAAAACTCTCTTGTATTATCGCCGTCTCCACTCGGCTCTCTAGAACACTTGCTCCATCGGGAACCGACTCATCGCAACCGCCTTTATCCTTGTTCTCCCTTTTATACATGACCGCCACTAAAAGCAGCGCCCCACCGAGCCAGAAAATCACAGCAGCCACCGTGGAAATCCAGTCCCCATCATCAACGGGGAAATTTCCCGGCAAACCTGCCGAAGAAGCACCACGCAGGTGTTCGAATATCGCCTGCCCCAATTGAATCACTTGGGGGCTGTTGCTGTTACCTAACAGGGAAACACCCACGCCAGCCTTCGGGTCAAACGCGACATAGGCTGTGGCATTGGGATTTTGCCCCGGATGGCTCCAGCTCGTGGTTATATCGGTTTTTACATCCCAACCATAAGCGTACCCCGCGTCGCCATTGCCACCGTAAGGACGCTTTGCCTGCTCCAGTGCCGCGTATAACGCAGACCGCTGTTCATCGCCATCACCTTTGTCGTTACTTAAAGGCTGCTGGTGCAGTAAGAACTGTAACCAAATGGCCATATCCTGCGGAGTACTGACGACATAACCTGCGGGTGTATTTTGCAGATAGCGAGGCGCATCATACGGCTGTGCGCGGGTAAAACTGATTTTATACCCCGGAATGCGCGCAGATGCAGCGGCACTCCCCTCTGCCGACAGATCGCCCTCCACCGTTGTATTTTTCATTCCCAAAGGCAGAAAGACTTTTTCCCGCATCAGGGTCGCGAACGATTTCCCCGTAGCCCGTTCAGCCGCCAAACCCAACAGGCTGTAATTCAGCGTGGCGTACTCCTCTTTGGCACCGACGGGATAGGCCAGCGGGATCTCTTTCAGCAATATCGGCAGTTTAGCTAAAGCATCAGGTGCACCATAGGGTCGCAGCAAGTCGATCGTGTCGCCTGAAATACCGCTGGTATGGAACAACAGGTTTTTAAGTAGCACGGCGGAGTAGCCCATTTCTGGATGCTCCGCCAGCTCGGGTATCCATCGCGTAATCGCATCCTGCTGGTTGAGTACGCCTTCCTGCTCCAGCAGCGCAATCAGCAACCCAGTGAAGGCTTTAGAGGTGGAAGCGAGTTCGAATGTACCAGCCTCTTCCTTGCCCAGTCGCCATGTACGAACTTTATCGCCGACGATGACACTCAGTCCGCCGGTGGGAACTTGCGCAACATCCCAACGACGGCTCAATTCACTGACTATCTGCTCCAGATCAGAATCTGGCTTCTGGCTGATAATCTGTTTCTGGTCGATCGTGTCAGCGAACACGCTGCCCACCAGCGCGAGATAGGTGGCGACTAAAAAAATGCCTATGCGGATCAATCCAGCGTTACTCATTGTCTTCACTCCCCTGACTGGACCTTTCCTGACCGGGCATATCCTCACCGGACACAACGCCGCGTAATTTGCGGCGAGCCTGCAACGTGCGCCGTTTATCTCCCAGCCCTTGTTGCGGCATCTGCGGTTCTTCTGCAACGGATTGCTCCGGTGCCAGCTCTTTGCTCAATTCCCGCAAAGAGGCGGCCTTAAACAGCAGCGCTACCGGTATATCCCGCTCCAGCCGTTGCTCCAGTCTTTTGGCGAATTGGATAAGATCCAGCGAGGTTGCCCCCAAGGAGAAGAAACTGGCGTCCACATCCAGACCGTCAACACCGAGAAATCCTTCCAGCATGGTGCGTATGGCCTGCAATAAATCGTCCGCATTTGCGCCCTTAAGCGATTCGTCTGCATCTCCATCAACGGCGGCCGGCGCATTTCGCGTTGAGCCAGAACTGAACAGCATCTGCTGAGTATGCCGTTGCTTTTCTAAAACTGAGCCAATGGGAAGTTTAGAAACCGCGACATAAGGCAATTTGGTTTGACCGACAAGCGCCGCCATCGCCACGGCTATCTGCGTTCCTTCTAAATTGGATAATCCCTCTGCTTTCAGCTTTTCTACGAAGCTGAGTGCTTTGCCGCGTTCTTCCATCGCGATGACAATCTTGCCGATATGTCGCCCCTGAGCCATGAACTGAAAGGCTTCCGTGATCTCTTTGGCGGGATAAACTTTTGTCGGCAAAGGCTTAAGTACCTCGTCCTCCAACAGTACTGCGACCTCAGCCCAAGCCTTCTGATAGGCGGGATGTTCGGCACCCGCCTGCACTGCGTGGAAACTGCCTCCTTCCGCAAAAATTGACAGCCCCAGTTGCCAGTTTTGCAGGATATCCCGTAAGCCAAGCTCCAAGAACCGGCCTTGCGGCGCCAATAAAGAGAGGCTTTCTTCCAGCAGTTCTCCCGCCAGCGCATTGAGGATCACATCGAAAGGTCGCTCACCCAGATCACCGCGGAAAATATCGCCGAATTCTCGCGTTCTGGAATTCGCTACGCCTTGTGCACCCATTTCTCTGAGCAATCGGCGTTTTTCTTCGCTGCCCGCTGTCACCCAAACTTCCGCGCCTAAATACAGGGCAATCTGCATCGCCGCCATGCCGACACCCCCTGCCGCGGAATGAATCAAGATGCGTTCACCCTTTTTCAAATTGGCCGCGTGCTTCAAGGCAATCCATGCGGTGGTAAAAGCCACCGGAACCCCCGCGGCCTGTTGAAAGCCAAGTGTCCGTGGAATAGGTGCGACAACGCGCTGCGGCATAATAACGTGTTCAGCCAGGCAGCTATGTCCCGCACACATCACGCGATCACCGACGCGAACAGCGTTCACTTGCTGCCCAACGCGGGTGACAATACCTGCCGCCTCCTGACCAAAAGTCATGGTCGGGTCGGCAGGAGCCGGCAATACGCCGAGCGCAATCAATACATCCTTAAAATTCAGTCCCGCCGCCTTAACCTGAATTTCTACATCCAGCGGGCCAGGCTCTTTGCGTGTTTCGGATTGTGAGCTAAAAGAAAAATCGACGCTTCCTGCGTCTCTGGCATTCAAGCGCATGACGGTGTGTTGCAAAGCAGCGGATGCATCAACCAGCAACAAATCACTGATTGCCACTAACAGATTGTCTTCCTCAGAATAAATATTCACCTGCAACAACTTGTTAGCACCCAGATCCTGAATTTGGACGTGGCTTTTCACTCTGTCGCACATGGGCGCGAATTGAGTGAAAGCCCCTATTGAGATGGGGGCAAACTGTCCATCTTCGTGTTCTGGAGAGGCAATGAGAGTTGCCGTATCCAACAACGCGACGTGAAGACCGGATGCTTCTGCTTCACCCCGATAGGCAGTGGGAAGCTGTAACAGATTCAACACTTCATTGATTCCGGTCTGATCAACCGCGATCACATTTCGCCAGCGGGGACCGAATGTCAGCGCCCCTTTCGGGCTGACGCCGATGTTATCTTTGGCGCTAAACAGGCTCAGGAGCGGCGGCTGGGAAGGAAGGGTTTTTAAGGAAACGGTTTCGCCAGAAAGTGCAGTATGACCGTCGCGGTATTTAATTTTACCGCTGGCATGTTTAAGCCAGGTTTCAGGGGAAAACTTGCCATTGCCGGAAAATAGCTCAAAGGCGTTCAAGTCGTCCGCAAAGATCACTGCGACATCAAGCTCCGCGTCGTTAGCCACCACCAACGGCCTCTCAATGGCGATCTCCTGTAATGAGAATGCCTCTGCCGCCACCGCTCGCCACTCAATCAACGCGCGATGTACCAGAACCACCATTCCCATCGCGGGCATCACGGCAGTCGATGCATCGATGCGATGCTCGTCAAGCCACCAGTCGTCCTTGGCGCACAGCCGACGTATCCAGATTGGGGCGTCGGATATCGTGTCCTGTACCGGATTTTTAAGCGCACGATCTAATTGCTGCGCGGAGAGGGTTGCCATGCCTGATTCAGCCCAATCATCCCAGGCAATCGCCAGCGCTTTGCCGCCTTTGTTGCGGATCTGATCCGCGTAGGCTTCCAGACAGGCGTTAGCGGCAACATAAGCGATTTGACCGATCTTTTCCTTGGGCAGCAAATTACCCAGACTGGAGAACAGCAACAGCGCCGGATTGCCAAGTCTACTCAGGTTATCGCAGAGGAAGCGGGTTCCCGTCACTTTGGGAGCCAGCGTTGCAATCGATTCCGCCTCAGAACGCATCTGCAACATCGCGCCCTCTCCGCGACCGGCGGTATGGAATACGTAATCGATCCCCTCGCCCCGCGCGACCAATTGGAATACGGGGGCAAAAGCCTGCGCCAGAGATTCACTATCGCCCAAATCTGCCTGCAACAACTCTACCCGGCTTCCCTTGGCTTCAAGGTTCAGCACCCAGCGCAAAAATTCCGCGTGGGAACCGTTGCTTTCAATCTCCGCCGGCCAATCCCGCTTTTTCGGCAGAGATTTCCGCACCAACAATAAGAGATTACAATGATAAACCTGCGCTAAATGTTCGGCGATAGCCGCGCCCATGCCCCCATTAGCGCCAGTAACAAGCACCCAACTGTTGCTGCTGACGTCTGGCAGAGTGTGCGTCAAAGCCTGTTTTTGCACTTGCGACGTCACGCGCCGCTGCCAAAAATCGTTTTGACGGAAACAATAGAATTGACCGCCATGCCAGTCCTGATCTATCCAAGGCTGTAACCCACGGGCAATGTTTTCTACTTCCGAATTCTCTAAATCCACACAGAGGGCAGTAATGTTGGGGTATTCTTCCGGCAGGATCAGCAGCGGCCCCAGAAGCTGGTTTTTTTCTGCATTCAGCGTCTCCGAACCACTCCATGCCGCCATTTCGGTTGTGGGGAAGAACAGCCGTATTTTTGGTGAAAAACGCTGAGTTGTGCTCCATCTCGCCAGAACAGTTGGCAGCCAGAACGCCCAGAACTGCGCCTGCCGTGCATCCAGATCATCCAGCAATCCGGTAACAATAATATCCATCGTGGCGGACACTGCTAGCCCTTGCTGCAACAGCCAGCCTTCCAGCTCGGCATAAAGGTTGGTATCGCTGCCCCGCCAGTTCGCACACTCAATAAACGTCAGTTGACGGTTATTCAGTTCCAGCGCCTCAGCCAGACGACGTTCTCTTTCCTGAACCTGTGGGCAAATTATCCAGGTTGTCGGCGTGTCCCCTGATTGGATAGCGTTCTCCGACGTGGATGAGTTGATTTTTTCCCACTCCAGCCCGTAATAATGCGAACCGAAAAACAGAGATGAAATTGTCTGAGCCGCTTTTGTGCCCACTTGTGGCAAACAAACCCGACGTTCAAAAGCGTGACCGGGCAGGTGCGTTTTCGTTATGGTACGTTCGATGGATGTCTGCGGATGAATTCTGCTCCAATCCATGCCACCGCCCTGTATCCAGACCTTGGCAATGAATTGCAACGTTGAATTTATCTCGTGATCCGCGCCGCCCGTGCCTAAAGTCGGAGCCCATCTCTCCCCATTCAGATGCAGCCATTTACGCGTGTGCTGCAACAAATCCATGCCAACCCCTATTTGCGCGAAGAGTGACGCTGGATGCTCCTGAGCCACCTGCTTTAAAGCGGCGCCCAATTGCACAGGGGACAGCATTTGATTGACCCAATATTGCGGATTGCGCATCTCATCCGCATCAATTTTCCGTCCCAAAGCGGTTGAGTAGATAGCACACTGCGCGGGTTGCAGATCATAATTTTTCAGCAGGTCGCCAAACGCTTTCGCCGCTGGTTCAATCATTGGTGTATGGAAGGCGTGGGATACCGCCACTCTCTTGAAAGTAAAGCCGTGCTGCGTTAACCAGTTCTCTGCATCTGCGACCAATCCCTCCTCTGTCGCCAGTGTCCACGTTCCCGGGCTGAGTTCTGATATGCACCAAAGCATCGCCGGGAAATCACCGTTAATGTCTTTCTTGCTATTTTTGCTCTTGCGACTGGCTGCAAAGACCGCGCCTTTTGGCATGGAATCCATCAGCCCTGCCCGTGCGACCACCAGCTCCATTCCTTCTTCGATGCTGAACACACCGGCGATAGCCGCCGCAGCGAATTCTCCCAGACTAAACCCTAACAAAGCCGTAGGCTTACAGCCAAGCCTCTGTAGCCAAACACCCAATGCGGCCTGAACCGCATATAAAATGGGCTGGAGGTAAAGAGTTGACAGTTGTTCAGGTCGCTTAATACTGTCAATTAATGTCTGTTTATCAATCAATAGCGCTTTTTGGACAGATGCTTTTTGAACAGATAACAGTGCTGCGGCTTTATCTAACAACCCCAGATAGATGTCACCGAACTCCGGATATTCCGCCGCCAAGCGCAGGCCCATTTCCGGCGATTGCGAACCCTGCCCCGGAAACAGCCAAATTAACTCCGCCATTGACGCATAAGCGCCATCCATCAGCGTCCAGTTATCAAGCTGCTGTTTCCAGTCATCGCGATGGTTGGCAACAAAAGCGGCGCGACAAGGATATTCGGTTCGGTTTTCCTGTAGCTGCCGGGCGATCACTTCAAGGTTTGATGTTTCTTCTTCGGCTAATCCCTGATTAATCAGGCTGAGATGGATGGAATAAGACGCTGCCAATCGCGCCAGCGCACTGGGAGATTTGGCCGAGAGCGGCAGTATTTGCGCAGGTTCCCGGTGAGAGGCTTCTTCACTGACGGTTTCCGGCGGCTGTTCAAGCAAGACATGCACATTGGTTCCGCCTATGCCGAATGAGCTGACGCCGGCGCGTCGAATCGCCTGCTTTGCCGGCCAGTCGGTGGCTTGGGTAGGCACCCAGAAGGGGGTATTGTCCAGTTCCAGATGGGGATTAGGTTTATTGAAATGTAACGAAGGCGGAATTTTACCAAAACGGACGCTCAAAGCGGCTTTTATCAGCCCGGCAATACCGGCGGCGGCATCCAGATGTCCCATGTTGGATTTGACGCTCCCCACAGCGCAACGGAATTGATGGAGTTCGTCCGGAGAGAGCAGTTCCCGTGCGACATTATTCAACGCCTGAATTTCTATCGGATCGCCAAGGACGGTAGCCGTGCCGTGTGCCTCGATCATGCCCAGACTCGAAAACGGAATGTCCGCCAGCCGATAGACTTGTGAGATAACTTCCGCCTGTCCCTGCACACTGGGAGCCTCAAAGCTCACTTTTCTATCGCCGTCATTGTTCATGCCAGATTCGACGATAACGGCATGAATAGGGTCACCGTCCGCGATCGCGTCTTCCAGCAATTTTAACAACACGACTGCCACGCCGTTACCATTCACCGTCCCTTTCCCGTCATCAGAGAACGTCTTGCAGTGTCCGTCCGGCGACAGGATCATCCCATCCTGATATAAGTAACCGCCTGCCACCGGATCAGTGATACATGCACCACCGGCCAGCGCCATTTCACACTCGCCGGCCAAAAGTGCCTTACAAGCCAGATGGACAGCGGATAATGACGTCGAACAGGCGGATTGTACGTGCACCGCCGGGCCATTCAATTTCATGCGATAAGCGATTTGCGCTGCGAACGAAGCCGGATCGTTATAGTTGCCGACATCGAACATTTCTGAAATATCCTGACTGGCTCCCGCAAATTGCTCCAGTCGTGCCAGATTCAATGTGGAACCGATAAACACACCCGCCTTTAACATCGACTCGCCAACGGGCAAACCCGCGTCAAGAAAGGCGTTAAAACTGACTTCGTGCAACACCCGCAGTTGCGGGTCCATTTTCCGCGCTTCCCGCTGTGAGTAGCCGAAAAACTCATAATCAAAACACTCAGCATCTTCAAGGGAGGCTTTGGCAGGGACGTAGTTGGGGAGATCGATAATCTCAGACGGCGCACCGGCAGCTAAGAGTTCTTCCCGCGAGAAAAATGACACGAGCTCACGCCCCGCCAGTAGATTGTTCCAAAAACTTCGCCAGTCGGGACTTTGGGGAAATCGGCAAGAAATGCCAATAATAGCGACTTCACTACCCATATATTCACGCTTCATGATACTGAACTTCCTTTCACTTTACGCCGCCTGTCCGCCAGTCTGTTTTTACCTGAGCGAGCCGACGACAGAGTATTTTCTTGGGATAGCTGCTTGCCGGAATCGGACAGCTTCACCCCGGCTTCCGCATTTTCGGAAAACAAGTTGCTCTGTTTGATCCAGTTTGCGAAGGTAGTGATGGTTGGATATTCGAATAAGACGGCGACGCCGATTTGCTGGTTGAACGCCTGCTGCATTTGGGATTGCAGCGCGATTATTTTTATTGAGTCACCGCCTGCATCGAAGAAATTCACGTTTGCATCAGCCACCGGGTGTTCCAGAACCGCGCTCCAGATAGCCTGTACTTTCGCTTCGACAGGATCGGTCAACGGCGTATGATCCAGGGCGGTTTGTATTTGCAGTCGTTGAGTCTCGCGCTCCAGCAGTCGCTGACGATCGATCTTACCGGTGATGGTGCGTTCAAAACCGTCTACCACCACAATAAGGGCAGGGAGCCACGACGCTGAAAAATGCTGACGAATATGTTCTCGCACACGGGGCTCCAGCATGGCAGGCGGTTCGCGGCTATCGACGAAAAGACGCCATTGCCGCTTTCCTTCCCGCCCTATCGCGGGTAACAAACAACAAGCTTTAACTTCCTCCAATGTCTCAACGGCGCGTTCCAGTTCACGCGGTTCAATGCGAACACCGTTCACTTTCACTTGATCGTCAATTCGTCCCAGATACTTAAAACCTGACCCATGAGAAAAAGTGACCGCGTCACCTGTGCGATAAAAAGCTTGCTCACTGTATTTGACAAAGTATTTATCGGACTCAACCGGATTGGTGGCGTAACCGTGAGCCACCGCCCGTCCCCCAACCCAAAGCTCGCCCCGTATCCCCGCAGGCAAAGGTTTACCGAAGACGTCCGCGCAGCAGGCGATGACATTTTGAATTGGCCAGCCGATGGAAACTTCCGCAGCGAGAGATTGTCTGGCAGTCAAGCAGTCCACCGTCGTCTCACTGGGGCCATAATGATTGCTGACGGCGTAGCCCTGCCGCAGCAAATCATCCCTGAGCCATTGAGGTAATTCTTCCCCACCGAAGATCCACAATCGCATAGCAGGGAAGAAGGGAGCGCCCTGAATGAGCTGGGCAATGGCGCCCGGAATAAAGTTAATCAGCGTGATGGACTCATCCCGCAGCAGATCGATAAACGTCTGTCGCTCCAACAATACATTGGAGGATGGATAAATCAGCGTAGCTCCGGCCACAAGGCTGCCAAACAGATCTTCGACACTGGGATCGAAATTCAGATCGGTCAGCCCAAGCACTCGATCCGTAGGCATAAGGTAGGTTTCCCGGACAAACCAATCCAGCAAGTTTGCCACTGATTCATTACGGATAGAGATGCCTTTAGGCGCTCCGGTCGTTCCTGAGGTGAAGATGAAGTAAAACTCATCTTCAGGCCGCCGATTGCGCCATAACGTCGGTTCGCCAGTGGACTCCAGCCATGTTGTCTCTGTTTCGATATTCAGCAGCAAGTGACGCCCGATGTCAGTATCAAGTTCCCCGTTCAAGGAAGCATCACATAAGACAATGCCGCAATTCGCCAACGCCAATGCCAACAGATTTTTTTTGCGTTGCCGTGGATCTTTCGGGTTTACATAGAAGTAACTGCCGCCACTAAACAATATCGCCAGTATCGCCTGGGTGGATAACAGTCCCTTTTCGAGATGGACGGCCACTCTATCGCCCGGAACGAATCCCGATCCCCGTAACCGTTCCTGCAAGGCAAAAACGCCCCGTAGCAACTCGCGATTACTGATCTGATGCCGGTCTTCGATCAGGCTTATTGCTTGGGGTGACTGATTAAGGCGCTGATAAATGCGCAGCAGCAAAGCATTGATATCCGGCGTTTGCGCATTGTGTTCTCCCATGACCAAAGTGGCTTCTTCAGCGCCGTCTGGGTTGAGTTTTAACACCAGATCTTCAACCCGTACATCCGCAGCCCCTTTAACCAAATCCGCCACCAAAGATTCAAACGCGTAAAACACCCTATTCACCGCATCAGGATCACCCTCAAAAGTTTCCCCCGCACTTAACTCAATTTTCCATTGATCCACACCGGAAACCGTCAGAGTCAAACCAAAATGCGTCGTTTCTTCGCTGTGCAAATCCGTCAGAAACGCACCACAATCGGCGTCCTGCAACTTGGCATCGATTGGATAGTTATCGAAAACGACAATAGAGTCATAGAGTTCGTCACGTATCCCCGTTTCTTCTCTTATCAACAGGGGCGGCGTTTTTTCATGTTGATGAGTCTGTTGCAGCGCTTGAAAAACGGCACGTAATGCCACCTCCAGACGCCATTTTCCGTCGAGCGTCAGGATCAGCGGCACCGTATTCGTAAACAGCCCCAAAGGTTGGCGGTCGACGTTTTGTGTCAACGCCGCTCCCCTGCCGGAAAATGTACAACCGAACGTGACGGTTTTTTGAAAGGTCAACTTGGCCAGCACCAGCGCCCAGCACAGATAGACAAAACTTGCCGGAGTCACCCCCGCACGGCGACAAAGCAACTCTATCGCCGCTTTACGTTCTTTGTCCCATATGCAGTTCGCGGTGATTTTTTCATCTGTTATTTTTTCTCCCGCCTTACGCTTAATCGCGGTATGTTCGGCAGAACGGAACAGCGGTTCGGCCAGCAGTTTTGTCGTCGCCGAAGTTTCTCCGTCTGGCAGGTATTGGAAAACACGATGCCAGTATTCACGACTGAGCCTCAGTTCTTCTTGGCTTAGCCCTTTCCAGAGTTGCTGCGAATAAAGTCGTGCAGCCAGAGGAACGATTTTTTGCTGACGCAATCCCTGTAACCAGAGAGAAATCAGTAGCGAGCTACTCCAACCATCCATCAGAATATGGTGAAAAGAGAAAGCGATTCTTAAGGTTCCCGCGTCAATATCGTGGAAACAAATAATCCGAAACACCTCCGTATCCAACTCAAATGGCGTCGCTTTCGACTGTGCCAGCCAATCGAGACCGCGTCGTTTTAACGACGGTTCCGGGAGGGTTGAGTCAACGCGGATATATTCAAGCGGGATCCGTGGTAATGCGTATACAGCCTGATGGGGAACACGAATGCCTTCCCAGGTAAAAACCGCCCTCAGCGCAGGTTGTGACTGCTGTATCTGATACCATACATCAACAATCTCCTCTTCACTGGTGTCCGCTTTCAGGCTGAATACCACGCCAATATGATAGGCACTGTTGCCATCTTTCAAAGCATGAAACAGCAGGCCGTTCGCTTGCGGCGTCACCTGTAATAATTCTTCGATATAGTTGGGTTTATTGGAATCGTTGGGCTGCTTCATACTCAACGCCCCACTGCATCAAAGAGGCTTTGCAACTTCACCTTTTCCACAGATAAAGAGGTGTCTCCCCTTTCTTCGATAATTTCCAGCCATTGCTGTGTGTACTGATGGAGAAAGCCACAGTCTTCACGGGTCAGATGTGAGCCTTTTATCTTTTGTGTTACTGCATCCCTGATTTGACGCAGTTGTGCGATCGCTGCCGCATCCTTTATGTCAGGCAATCTGGAGCTATAAAGATGGAAATGACAGTGCCTGAAAAGCCGTTCCAGCCGGCTATCTGCGGTGCTTAGAGCCTCAGCGAAAGTGAAAATTTCAGCGGGTTCGCACAAGGGCAGCATGGGCAATCCGGCGCGCTGATTCAGATAACTCAATACGGTTTTCGGGGAAATCTCCAAATAACGGGTGACGCCGTTTTGCGCGGCATACTGCAAACTCCGCAGCCACTGCACGGGAGAAGTCAGATGCTGTAAAATTGATGGCTTGAGATCCTCGGCCGGTAATTCCGCGCCACTGACGTTGCAGACCAGTCTGGAGATCAGCGTCCCCTGCTTGTCTGTGTCAGGCAGGAAATCAAGCAATGCCGCCAATTTCTCTTGCGCTTCCATCATTAAAGGCGAATGAAACGGGCCGCCGATTTTCAATGGATAAAGCAACCCGCCCAACGCTTCCATACGCGGCGCGAAGCGTCGAATGTCAGCCATGACGCCAGAAACCGTCACCTGATCAAACGCATCAATGGCAGATATGTACAATTCTATGCCATCGTCTTTTCTGGCTTTATCCACTTCCTGCACCACAACGTCGGCAGGAAGGTGCAACACCCAACACATGTCGCCTTGTTCGTAATGACGGGCGCAGGCTTCCACGACTTCCGAGCGGAGATTCACCACTTTGGTCAACGTCGCCAAATCAAGGTAACCTGCGGAGCACAAAGCCGGATACTGCCCCAGACTGTGTCCCATCATAAACTCAGGAACAATCCCACAGTGCTTACGTAATATGCCCGCGATGGCAACCGTGGTCGCCGTGAGCGCCAGTTGGGCAATGCGCACTTGTTTCAAGGAATCGCGCCGTTCGCCATGAATAACACCGAATAGATCGACCTGAGACAGATCCGACACTTCTTCCAAACAGGCTCGATATTCGGGATAGGTTCTGAATGCGGCAAACATATCGGGTTGCTGTGCGCCCACGCCGGGAAATAAAAATACCGTCTTCGCTGAATCGATAGCAGTTCTCATGCTGAGGCTCCATTAATAATGAGATCGAGCTCCGGTTGTGAGAGCTGACAAAGGGGAAAATCTGCCGGAATTAACGCCTGTTCCACTTGCGCGCGATGTAACGCATCGTTCCAGTCGGATAGTCTTTCGTTTAATTGCATCAGGTAGCACTTGGCATCCTCGTCGCCAGCTCCGGGAATGCCCAATCTCAACTCAACAAAAACAGAACCGGATTCGCGACCATCGTGAATAAGCACATCAAAATCAGCCACGCTCTTTTCATCGGGATGCCGAAAACCACCCGACAGGGAATCAACCAGATTAAAATGGCGCCATGTTCCGTGTTCGCTCAGTCCGAAGCCAATATCGTTGATGCAGATGAGCGGCCGCGTCCGCACGCCATTCAATCCCAGTTGTTCTTTCCAGTCTGGGTTGTCTTCATATCGTTGTGATTTCAATGTTCGTAAAAATAAACCGGGCAAAAAACCGCTTTGATGGCCAAAGGGAACGTGGAGATTCAGTTGATTGAAGCCAGTAAACCAACCGACGGAATTCGCCATCACCGCATGCCAGGCAGCGGGAGTCTCTGCCTCGGAGAATAAGCGTCCGTGGTTTTCAAACAGCACCGCAGGCTGCTCCGGTAACATGCCGTTATCCTGCACAATCTCCAGCAAAGCAGCGACGATCAACTGCGTGCGTTCAGCTTTGTAGCGTTGTTCCATAAGCCGGAAACCCTCGCCGGAAACTGACAGTGCCAGCGTGACGGGAACGGCTGCCGGCTGATAAAAGGTGTCGTCATGTGGTGCAGGTTCAGCATAAGAGACGTGATCCCGCAGCCATTTCCCCCAAAGGAATGCACCCTGCTCAACAACAGCGCTGGCTTTATCAACGTTGAGCAGAACCGCCGATTCGTTCAGCACCTGATCCAATTCATCCAGTAAGAAAATCCATGAATGAACATCACAGATAAGGTGATGGCAAACCCAGATCAGATAATTTTTGTTCGCAACCGGATCAAATACCACTTCATGCACACTGGGCTGGTTTTCCAGACAAACTTCGCCCTGCAATCTGTGCAGTCTGTCCTCAAGGCTTTCGTCTTGCGCCAACACTTGCCCCTGCAATAACATATCGCCGTCATGTTGCTCTGGCTCCAAGGACGAAAAATAAAACTCACTCAAACTCCGATTCGATCTCAAAGCGAAGATTTTGTGCCTGGCTTTTACCGCTGCCACCGCGCTGTTTATACGCCCGGCGCAAATGGATGGCGGTAACTCAAGCACTACGCCCTGTTGCAACCGTTCCCCGTATTTAAAGTGATGTTCCTGAAACCAGCGAACACTGGGTAAATAGTTCACCCAGTTTGCTTCTGGCGCTTCCAATACAGCCGAATCGGTGACAACAACTTCTGGTTTTTCCGCACAGACTCTTTCAAGTACAGCCCCTAAGGCGGTTGACGTTAACAGTTCACTGGCGCCGACCCGAACGCCTTGTCTGGCGAGCAATGCGACAAGGCGGATCGCTTTGATCGAGTCACCCCCCTGCGCCAAAAATGAAGCGGTCAGATCCACAGTTTTCGGCCAAATCGGCCTTAAAAACTCGGCGTCCAGCCATGCCGGGAGTGAGTAGGTTTCCGGCTCTCTCTGACCTTGCCTGTCGGTTGTGCGAAACTGAGCAGGATCGGCTGCCGCCAACTTTGCTTTAGCCGCAGCGGTGAGTACCGCCATGTCAACCTTACCATTGGCATTCATCGGCCAAGGCTGCACAGTACAATAGAGACCCGGCAGCCAAGCGTCAGGGATTTGGTTTTTCAGGTTTTTCTGGAATGCAGGATTATCGTATGGCACAGATTGGCTGCTGCACAAAGCGACCGTTTCATATCCATCAATGGTCAGTTTTAGCGCTTTCAACTCCCGACGGTCATCGTCATGTTCAAGATCTGCCAGTGCTTCTTCCACAGCTTTCTCAATTTCCGCAGGATGAATCCGATGACCACGTACTTTGAATTCATCGTCAATGCGCCCAAGGCAATAAAATATTCCCTGTTCATCCTGCAAGCCCAGATCGCCAGTGCGATACCAACGATGCGGCCCATCGGCGCTGCACACAAACTGCGCCTCCGTCTGCGCGCTGTTGTTGAGATATCCATCCGCCAGCACTGAACCGCCGATCCCTATTTCACCTTTAAACCCACGAGGCATATTTTGCCCCCAAGCATCTCTTATCGACATCTCCGCTTGCCCCAGCGCTTTACCGATAGGCGCAATCACGGCACTCGTTCTGTCATTCTCATCAGATTCGCTCATCGAACTTTCGTTCATCAAATAAATACAGCACCCTACCGTTGCCTCCGTCGGCCCATATTCATTGATCACTCTACTGCCCGAAGGAAAGAAACCAAGCGCTCTGTTCACCAAAGCGACAGACAAGTTTTCGCCGCCAACGATAAAGGTCAGCGGATTCCGTCTCTGGGCGCTATGTTCAATCAATAATGAGAGATGGGATGGTGTACATTTAACTCCCGTCAATGCCTCATCGGAGAGAAGAGTTCGCAGTAGTTCCGGGTTATCGCGAATATCCTGTTCGTGGGCTTGTATAAAACCTCCCGACAAAACCGGGATCAGAATCGCTGTCTGCGTCAAATCGAACCCAAAGGAAGTAAACAAAGGTGCATTAAACGGCGTCTCAGCAGCGTATTCCCCTTTGGCTGCCAGCGCATAGTTCGCCAGTGCAACAGGGGAAATGACAACGCCTTTAGGTTCTCCGGTTGACCCTGATGTATACAGAATATAAGCAGGATTGCTGTCTGTTTGTTGTGACCGAGCTTGTTCGGGGTGTATGAATTCTGGCTGTATTTCCGGATGCAAACCCACGTCACCTAAATCTTTATCCAGCGAAGCGCGTAACAGAGGCAAATTCAGCGCCTCCGCAAGGTTTTGATCCGTTCCCGTATAAATGCAAAGAGACGCGCCCGAATTACGGACGATAGTCGATAATCTCGCCAACGGCGCGGTGGGACAAACAGGAACCACGGTCACATTTTCAATAAGACAGGTCAAATAGGCGAGCGTCATTTCAGGCGAGCGCCTTCCCAGAATTACCACCGGACGGTGTTCGAAACGTCGGTCCCGCCTGTCACGCAATTGCGTACCAAACTTGCGAATCCACTGCCATCCTTGACGGTAGGTCAGATCACCAACTTCCTCACCGGCTTCCTGTTTGAACAGCCAGTTATCGGCATAACGCCGAAAAGCGTCACATAAATGAATGCCGATCGGCTCTGCGAGGCAATCAGTCCGTACGTTGACTTCTTTTGTTTGCCTCGTGGTTTCTTGTTGCCCCATCACTTCAGCGGCAGCTTCCAGTGCATAATCAATGACGGTTTGCAGGAATGCATGACATTGGTCGAAAGACCAGATTTTGCGAAAATCGGCTTCAATCTTGAAGTCACCGCCCTCAAAGCGATCGTGGATATGTACGGTGGCAAACAACGCCTCCACAGCCTGAATATGGTCAATCTCCACTTCAGCACCTGAGACGGTTTTCTGAAACACGCCTGTTTGATAGGAAACGCCGAAAGCCGGCACAATCTGTCTCCATTCCTGCGAGGCGAAATCCCCCCAACGGGCGCCCGGAGCATAGCGTGAGTGCACAATGGCTTTTTGCAGACTTTTTTTGAGGGTGCGGTAGCAATCCGCGACGGTTTCCCCTGCCTCACGAAATACCGGGATCAGGACGGGAGCTACTGCCATGGCTATTGACTGTTTTTCGTCTTCGCTCCAACGATTCAGCATAGGTGCCTGCAATAAAGCGCCATTGCCGTCTTCAATCACCATTTGTGTATAGGCAACCGCAGCGAAAAACAGCCGAAAGACTGAACCGCCGCGATGACTGAATTTGTGCAGCATGTCGTTTTGCGTTTCGCTCAAAGCGATCCGTACACGCATCGCGTGCGGCTTCAATCCACGATAATCCCCTATTGGGTAGCGGCAGGAGATTTTAGTGGCGCTGGCTGACGCCGTGTCGCTATACGCATTCTGTTCACCAAAAACCGTCCGCCAATACGCCGCATCCCTTACCATACGCCGGGAATTCTCGTAATCCCGCTCTCTCTCGGCGTGAATAGGGTACAAAGGGGAACTCACCTTCCCCGACTCCTGCGCCAACGCATCGGCCAGACGTTCTAGTAATATCGCCAACGCCGCACCATCCACCGCGGCATGATGCGCTTTCACAAACCATCCCGATTGTTCCTGTCCGAAACGCACCGCAAAAATCCGTATCGGCGTGAGTGATAAGTCCTCTTCCACCAGCAGTTGACGCTCCACCCAACTTTCAAAAGCCTGTCTGGGGTCTGGATGCCTGCTGAAGTCCACTCGCTCCACGTCGGCCTGAGGCGTGTTGTGCCGAATTCCCCGCCATAATATTTGCCAATCAACCACTTCTGGATGAACCGTTGCTAAAGGGTCGTTGACGAATCCGATATGGCACACATCCTGCGTATTCCTGACAGTTTCGGCCGCCCACACAAGTTGATCCAGCGACACATTTCCACTCAATCGCGCCACGCCTCCCAAATAAAATGGGTAGCCGGATAGATGAAACGCTTCCATTTTGAAAACGGCCTGTTGTGACCGCGATAGCTCAAAAGTCGGTTTATTCATGGCTTAAGTTCCCACCTTTGTGATGATCGGTGAAAAACAGATCCCGCATATTTTGGGCTATCGTTTTCCTATCAAGTTTTCCTGAGCCAGACCTCGGCAGATTTCGGGCTTGCCAATAACGAGTGGGTAACATGTAAGCCGGCACCTGCCCAGCGAGAAATTGGCGAATATCCTGCTCATTAAGCTCCCTTTCGCCTGCAACAATCGCCGCGACCAGCCACTGTTCCTGATCTTCATCCTCAACCACGCAAGCAACGGCCTCGGTAATAGAAGGGTAATTGAGCAGATGGTGCTCTATTTCTCCCAACTCAATCCGCAATCCGCGTAATTTGACTTGCGTATCCTTTCGTCCCTGACAGAAAAAACCCCGTCCTTTCTCATGCCAACCAAGATCACCGGTCAGGTATAACCGCTGCTGAAGTTCTGGATGGAAGATGAATGCCTTATCCGTCAGATCTTTTCGGTTGTAGTAGCCCTCTGCCAGACATATCCCACCGATGGCAATTTCGCCTTCTTCCGAGTCCGCGTTTAACGTCAGACTGTCGGGTTCTAAGATATATAACTGGCATCCAGTAAGAGGCTGTCCAATGGGAATGGCGTCCGGCACGGTTTCCACGCAGTCATAAAAACTGACATCAATGGCAGCTTCCGTGGGGCCGTATAAATTGGTCAACAGGCAGCGCGAAGCAAATATTTTCTGAAATTGAGTCACCAGACTGGCTGGCAATGATTCTCCGCTCACATACACCCTGCGCAGCGCCGATAACGGGGGCGTTTCAATACTGTCATCCTGAAGCTCTTGCAGTACGGGCTTTAATAAACTGGGGACAAAGTGGACGACTGTAACATTTTCATTTACCAATGCAGCGACTATGCCTCTGGGAAAGGATTCCAATCCCGGTTGCAGCAAATAATTACTCGCGCCATTCAGGGCAGGTAAAAAGAGCTCCCATAAAGACACATCAAACGTCAACGCCGTTCTTTGTAAGATGATGTCCGCATCCCTCATCTCACTATGAGCCTGATGCCACTGCAATCGGTTAATGAAGGCGCCATGATTGACCAGCACGCCCTTCGGGGTGCCAGTTGTGCCGGAAGTAAAGATTAAGTAGGCCGGATCGGTAGCCCGTCGTTGGCGCACTTTTTTGCCCGCGCTTTCTGGCTGATGAAAATTCAGGCGCTGGTCATCCAGACAATGAGAAGTGGAGATTTCTGTCAGAAATTCACGCCCGATCAGTTCCAATCCGGGCCTGGCCTGAGTAAACAGACTCTCCTGTGCCACATTGCAAAAAGCGATACGACATTGAGCCGTCGCAAACATAGACGTCAACCGGGCGGCAGGCGTTTTCGCCTCCACAGGAAAATAAACGCCACCAGCAAGCAGTACCGCATATGCCGCCACCAGAAATTCCGGGCTGCGCTCAAGGCCAATAGCAACACAATCGCCCTGACATACACCGCGCTCATTCACCAGATAATGAGCCAACCGTTGTGCTCTTTCGTATAATTCGCCCCAAGATAAAGCGTTCCCTTTTCCCCACCGTATCGCCGGATTCTGGTTATCTCTCGCCGTACTTTCGAAATAATCAGTAATAAATCGACCAGTTGCCATGATGCCGACATCCTCTGAGTGCTGGATTTGTTCAAATCTCATTGTGACCTGACGTTACAGACGAACGTCAGGCGATAGAAACCCGTCAGCCGGACGCAACACGTCAGGCTTTTCAGGGGGAATAATGTTGAGACGATTTATGGAATAGTCTGTGCGACGTTATGGCTGTACCGATTGCATACTGCTTTGCCGATCAGCATTTTTTGAAGTTCATTGCTGCCTTCAACAACTTGCAATATTTTCGCATCCCGATAGAGCCGACTGATGCCGTTGCTTTCATCGCAACCGTGACCACCGTGAATCTGTACCGCTTTCGCTGCTGCGGTGCCAGCTTCATGCGATGAGAAAAGTTTGGCTTGAAGGATCTGCTCAAGAGCGTCTTCATCCCTTGTTTCTTTGGCTTTTGTCGCTGATAAGCAAATGAGTTGAGAGGCCAGCAGGCTACTGGACATTTCTGCCAGATAGCCGCGAATGATACCTTGATCCGCAAGCAACGTATCAAAGGTAACGCGGGAGTTAGCCCTGCGAGCGGATGCCGCCAATGCAGCCTGCTGTATTCCGAGCGCCGCCCAGGCCACGCTGATGCGGCCATAGTCCAAGGCATTATTAGAGATTAGGTTTTGTCCGAATCCGGGCTTTCCGACGATATTGGTTTTAGGAACCCGACAATCAGTGAAATCCAACACCGCCAAATATGCGCTCTTGAAGCCCAGCATATTTTTTTTGGCGGTCACTTTTAGCCCCGGAGTATCTTTAGGAACCAACACTGCGGTATCCAGTCCCTGATATTTACCGAATACCAGAAATAAATCCGCAATCTGGGCGAAAGTAATCCAAGCCTTTTGCCCATTAACACTGAGATAATCTCCGTCTTCTTCAAACTGCGTCGACAGATTTTTGGAATCTCCGCCAGCGGAAACTTCCGTTTGCGCGAATGCACCAATTATTTCACCCTTTACCAGCGGTGCCAGAAAGCGTTGTTTCTGATCTTGAGAACCCCAATCTTCAATGGTTTTCAACACCATGGCGTGCACATTCAGCAAACCCGTGAGCGAACCGCTCCCTGCGCCGATAGCCATGTTCAACAATCCGAAAGTCGTAACGTCAAACCCCAGGCCACCACTCTCGGGTTTTGCCAGTCCCCCCAACCAACCGTTATGTGCAAGTTTTCGCACAACCGTTGCAGGAATCGCTTCTGCCAAATCCCATTCGTCAGCATAAGGCGCGATTTCAGTCGCTGAAAATTGCTCAAATGTCTGTAACCACTCGTTTTGCAAAGGTGACAAAAAACGATTAAGCATTTACCGCCACCTTTCTGTCCAAAAAGTTGCAGACAGCTTGAATACTGGAAAAATTGGCATTATCAAGGTCATCAATTTCGACTTTGATTTTGAAGTTTTTTTCGAGAAAGGAGATTAGCTGGATAGCGGCCAGAGAGTTAACCAAGCCTGTTTCGAAGATATTGACCGAATCGTCTAAATCCTGCTTGCCAGCAAGTTTGCACAGGTATTCAGACACTAATTTTTTACGCGCAGATACGTCCATCACTAATTTCCTTATGCGAACTTAATTTCGTGGATCTTTCTATTGTAAAAACGGCTGGAACTATTATAGCTACCGCATGAGAGTGTAACTTCCCGAAGAGAATACAAAATCAGAACAGGTCACTGTGACCGACATTAGTTGAATGCAGATTAATGATTGCAGATCTCTTTTTATATAACATAAAATATTATTTAAATAAAAATTATTAACTTACGATATATTATCAGTATAGTGAACATATCGTTAAGGAACTATATATCTTCAAAGAAAAGTATTCTTCTCATTTTTTGTGGGTCACAAATAGAATTAAATTAGTCCGTAGCACAGGTTACGGTTCTGTCGCACTTTCAGAAGACAATTGCACGGAATGCAGGGAAGAACCCCGCCGCTTGCGGCGGGGAGTTAGACCCTAAGAGATTAAAAATTTTATTGTATTTAGTTTCATGTTTAAACCATCAATATGGTTCTGTTATTATTTTTTTGAGTGATTTTTTATTAAATATAGTGATACTTATTATTGAGTAATGCTTTCTTTTATTTTAAGAATCCATTCATCTTTTTTAGAACAATCTTCTGAATAACTCATTGCTTTCAAAAAATCATTTATCGTATCAGTGGCATAAGCCATCATAAAACAATTATATTCTACAGTATCTTTTTTTTCATTTTTCCATTCCAAGTTGATTTCATAGATGTTAAATGGAATCTCACCATTATAAATACGATACTTTCCATGCCAGACTGAATGAACATATATATTAGCCAATTTAAACCCTGATGTCTTTCTTGCATCCTTCATTGAAATTATAAAATCAGGGTCGGTTTTATTGTCCCCAAAAAACATACCCTGAACTAAAATTCTTGTTTCAGTTTCGAAATTATCCCCAAACATACTAATCATGGATTTAATAGAACACGATGAAGACGCAAAAATAATGATACATAAAATGGCTTTCATAAATATTCTTTTCGACGAACGAAACATACGGACAGATAACAAAAAAATAGCAATAAAAAATATAAAACCATAAAAATTAGGCCAAAAATACATCATTTTGATATTTCCTAATAGAGCATCAAAGTTAGCGTCAATATTATAAATGAATCAGGAATGTACTTCCTGGTAATAATACCCGCGGACACACTGAGCCATAATATCAACAGGATAATGCAGGCGTTTGAAGGATTTTCGGATTAAAGACATGATCAGAGCACCAAGTAAAAGTTGCGATATTACCTGAATGCTCCATCGCCTAGTTGAAGCGGGTGTTGTTCATACTACGCATGTTGTTGGCACTCAAGGGGGCTGGGCTTTAATGGTTAAATATGGTCTGGTTGAATTGGCATATAACCCCCTCATATGACTCACTAGACAATAGGATGTATAGTTTATAGGCATTACGATATATAATCAAAACCCCTAATGCCCCGGATATGCCCCAAACGAGGAATAAAAAACCATTACATCCTTGTATATCAATTAATTACCTATTACACCTGCATATTCATAATCTCATGATACGCACTGACCAGTTTATTTCTGACCTGAATCCCCATCTGTAATGAAATGCTCGACTTCTGCATATTGACCATCACGTCATTCAATTCCACACCCGGCACACCCAACGTAAAATCCTGAGACAACTTAGTCGCCGACAGACGGGTTTGATTTATTTTTTCTACTGCGGCGGTAAGGTGGCTGGCAAAACCTCCCTGTACTGGCATGGGCTTGGCAATGTTCGTTGCCTGTAATGCCTGTGCCTTCATCTGTTGCAGTACACCTTCAATTGCCTGAATTGACATAAAAACCTCGCGTTAAATCACCCTATTGATTATGTGATTAAGTGCCATATTAGCCTTGGGCTGACATGGCAATTTTTCCACGCTGCCACCGTAACATAGCCCTTTCAAACTAAAGCGCGTAATTGAAGTAAAAATTCAAAGCTTATTGTGCCATTAAAAGAGGTGTGAACAGCGAATAATGATGGGATTAATAGTAGGAAGAATCTTTTCGCTTGCGTATGGGGAGTCTGTTTTGTTACGCCACGCTTTTAGTATTCATGTTGACCAGCAAGGCAAGGATCGTCTATGAGTGCAGCAACAACCGACGTTGAGAACCAAAATAAAGGTTTCAGCGCTATCATCAGCAGGATAAAAGCTGATCCAAAAGTTCCATTATTAGTTGCTGGCTCTGCTGCCATCGCTATCGTAGTCGCCCTTTTTCTCTGGATGCGCAGCCCCGATTACCGGGTGCTTTACAGCAATCTGAGTGATAAAGATGGCGGCGAGATCGTCACGCAATTAACCCAAATGAATATTCCTTACCGTTTTGCTGAAAACAGCTCTGCGCTCATGATACCCACCGATAAGGTACATGAAGCCCGGTTGAAACTGGCACAGCAAGGGCTGCCCAAAGGGGGAGCGGTGGGCTATGAGTTATTGGATAAAGAAAAATTCGGCATCAGCCAGTTCAGCGAGCAGGTAAATTACAATCGCGCAAAAGAAGGTGAGTTAAGCCGTACCATTGAGTCACTCGATCCTGTCGAGAGTGCTCGTGTCATTCTGTCCATACCCAAGCCTTCTCTGTTCGTTCGTGAACAAAAATCCCCTACCGCTTCCGTAACGGTAAGATTACTGCAAGGCCGTACTCTGGATGAGGGACAAGTCAACGCCATTGCGCACCTTGTTTCAAGCGGTGTTGCCGGTTTGCCGCCGAGCAATGTCAAGATTGTGGATCAGTCGGGGCGTCTGCTGACTCAAGCCGATGCTAATGGACTCGATTTAAACACCACTCAGTTGAAATACATCCAGGAAGTCGAAAAACGTTTCCAGCATCGCATTGAAACCATTCTGACGCCGGTGGTCGGCCGTGGCAATGTTCATGCTCAGGTCACAGCCCAGCTTGATTTCTCTCGCCGCGAACAAACGGCAGAAGAGTATAAACCTAATCAGCCACCTAATGAGGCCGCTATTCTCTCTAAACAGAGCAGTTCCAGCGAACAAAGTGGGGGATCACTGGTTGGTGGCGTTCCGGGTGCCTTATCGAATCAACCGAGTGCAGCACCAAGCGCACCGATTGAGAAGCCAAACCCAGACACGAAAGGCAAAGGTGACGAAAAATCCGACCAGAATCGCAGCAGTACTTATAACAATTATGAGCGTCTGGTGAACAACAGCCGCAATAACCGTCATGACGAACTGATTAACTATCAAGTCGGTAAAACCATTAGCCATACCCAATTACAGGTAGGCGCAGTAGAACGTCTTTCCGTTGCCGTTGTAATCAACTATGCCACTGCTCAGGGAGAAAATGGCCCTGAAACAAAAGCACTGACACCAGAACAGTTATCCCAGATCGAAGCACTGACTCGTGAAGCAATGGGCTTCTCAACTAAACGTGGCGATAGCCTGAATGTCGTCAACACACCGTTCAACGATACGGCTGAAGTGATAGAACCCCTGCCGTTCTGGCAACACCCTGTCCTGCTGGAAAAAACGTTAGAGTTGGGCCGTTGGTTACTGTTGGCACTGGTTGCATGGCTATTGTGGCGCAAAATGATCGTGCCGCAAATCGCCAAGAAACGTGCGGCGGAAAAAGCAGCACTTAACGCGCAGAAAAATCAACAGAAACAGCAAGCGCCAGAATCCAACGCAGAACTGGATGAAAAAGTGCGCCGTAAGCTGGCTCGCCAACGAGTCAATGCCGAGATTCAAAGCCAGCGTATCCGTGAACTTGCAGAAAAAGATCCTCGCGTTGTCGCGCTGGTGATCCGCCAATGGATGAGTAACGAACAATGAGCCTGACCGGAACAGAAAGAAGTGCCGTCATGTTAATGACCCTGGGAGAAGATCAGGCGGCCGAGGTGTTCAAGCACCTGAATTCCAGGGAAGTACAGCAACTGAGTATCGCGATGGCGGGGATGAGGCAAGTCTCCAACCAGCAACTGGCTGAAGTGCTGGCAGAGTTTGAAGAAGATGCAGGACAGTACGCGGCCCTCAGCATCAACGCCAACGACTACCTGCGCAGCGTCTTGGTGAAAGCATTGGGCGAAGAGCGTGCTTCCAGCCTGCTTGAAGACATCCTTGAATCCCGCGATACCACAACGGGCATCGAGACCCTCAACTTTATGGAGCCACAAATGGCGGCTGATATGATCCGCGATGAACATCCGCAGATCATTGCCACCATTCTGGTTCACCTGAACCGGGGTCAGGCCGCCGATATCCTTGCCCTGTTCGATGATCGCCTGCGCAATGATGTCATGCTGCGTATTGCGACCTTTGGTGGTGTACAGCCGTCCGCGCTGGCTGAATTGACCGAAGTACTGAATAACCTGCTGGATGGCCAGAACCTTAAACGTAGCAAAATGGGCGGTGTCCGTACTGCGGCTGAAATCATCAACCTGATGAAAAACCAGCAGGAAGAGAGCGTCATTGAGGCAGTGCGTACCTATGATGGTGAACTGGCACAGAAAATCATTGATGAAATGTTCCTGTTCGAAAACCTCATCGGTGTGGACGCTCGTAGTATCCAGCGCTTGTTGCAGGAAATTACCACCGACTCCCTGCTTGTCGCATTGAAAGGCTGCGATCAGGCATTGCGCGATCACTTCCTCAACAATATGTCACAGCGTGCTGCTGAAATCATGCGTGATGACTTGGCGACCCGTGGCCCGGTTCGCATGTCTCAAGTGGAAGCCGAACAGAAATCCATCCTGCTTGTGGTTCGTCGTTTGGCAGAAAACGGCGAAGTTATCCTGAATGGTGGTGATGATACCTATGTCTGATAAGTCGAATAAGGCAATTTGGCAGCCGTGGCAGCCAAATGAATTGACTCAGTGGGAAACACTACGGGCGAAACTGGAGCCCATGGACAACGAGCCGGAACCTAGCGAGCAGGATCGTCTGCTGGTGCAAGCCAGAATGCTGGACGCGCTGAAAGAACAAGCGCGTCAGACCGGCCATGAACAAGGCTTTACGGCAGGCCAAGCGCAAGGTTATGAACAAGGGATACAGGAAGGCCGACAAGCGGGTCTGGAGCAAGGGTTGCAGGAAGCCAGACAACAGCAGCAGATTGTTGTTGAACAGTGGAAAGCGTTGCTGGAAGACTTTAGCCATTCACTGGATGGGCTGGATACGGTTATCGCTTCACGCCTGATGCAGCTTTCTCTCACAGCGGCTCACCATATTCTGGGGCAGCCCGCAGTGTGTGATGGCACTGCCCTACTGAACCAGATCCGTGAATTTATCCAGCAGGAGCCGATGTTCAGCGGAAAACCACAACTGCGAGTCCACCCACAGAATATCCCGCTGGTTGAACAGCAACTGGGGGAAGTTCTGGCATTGCATGGCTGGCGTCTGATTGCAGATAACAAGCTGCATCCGGGTGGCTGTAAAGCCAGTGCGGATGAAGGCGATCTGGACGCCAGTCTGGCAACGCGCTGGCATGAAATGTGTCGTCTGGCGGCGTCAGGAGAATTGTGATGACTGCACGACTTGGGCGCTGGCTGGCAACGTTAGATTCACTGGAAAAACGTCTGGAGAAAACCCCGAAAGTCCGCCGTTACGGGCGTCTGACCCGCGCTACCGGTTTAGTACTGGAAGCCACTGGCATACAGATGCCTTTGGGCGCGACCTGTCTGATCGAACGGCAGAATGGCAGCACGATTGAAGAAGTCGAAAGCGAAGTTGTTGGTTTCAATGGCGAAAAACTGTTATTGATGCCATTGGAAGAGCTGGAAGGCATAGTACCGGGTGCCCGTGTCTATGCCCGTTCTTACGGCGAAGATTCGGCTGGCGGACGTCGGTTACCACTGGGGCCTGAATTACTTGGCAGAGTGCTGGATGGCTCTGGTCGCCCTCTCGACGGCTTTCCTGCCCCCGATACAGGTTATCGTGCGCTGTTGACCACGCCCCCTATCAATCCACTGCAACGGACACCCATCAGCGATGTTCTGGACGTTGGTGTGCGGGCCATCAATTCCCTGCTGACCGTTGGACGTGGACAACGCATGGGGCTATTTGCCGGATCAGGCGTCGGTAAGAGTGTGCTCCTCGGCATGATGGCTCGCTATACCCAAGCAGACGTGATTGTCGTTGGACTGATTGGTGAGCGTGGCCGCGAAGTCAAAGATTTCATCGAAAACATTTTAGGTGTGGAAGGGCTGGCACGTTCAGTTGTCGTGGCCGCGCCTGCCGACGTTTCGCCACTGCTGCGGATGCAAGGTGCTTCTTATGCCACCCGCATTGCCGAAGATTTCCGCGATCGCGGCAAACATGTCCTGCTGATCATGGATTCCCTCACCCGCTACAGCATGGCTCAACGCGAAATAGCACTGGCTATCGGCGAACCACCGGCAACCAAAGGCTACCCGCCTTCCGTGTTTGCCAAGTTGCCGGCACTGGTAGAGCGAGCAGGCAATGGCATCAGTGATGGCGGTTCGATTACTGCGTTTTATACCGTTCTGACGGAAGGTGATGATCAGCAAGATCCGATTGCCGATTCCGCCCGTGCTATTCTGGATGGTCATATCGTGCTATCGCGCTCACTGGCAGAATCTGGCCACTATCCTGCCATTGACATTGAAGCTTCCATCAGCCGTGCTATGACCGCACTGATTGATAACGACCATTATCGACGGGTACAGCAGTTCAAACAGTTGCTTTCCAGCTACCAGCGCAATCGGGATTTGATTAATGTCGGCGCTTACGCCGCGGGCAGCGATCCTTTACTGGACAGAGCGATTCAGCTTTATCCTCATATGGCCCAGTTCCTGCAACAAGGCATGAATGAACGTAGTGAGTACGATGCGGCATGTATTCAGCTTCAACAATTATTGCCGATATAACTTATTGCCAATATAGCTTATTGCTAATACAACTTTGCTATTAATGTAATTCAGTAACGCTTATGTCTGTTTTGTCATTAAAACGAGGAAATACATGCAACAGCACTCCCCTCTCGTGACTTTACGTGAACTTGCTCAAGATGCGGCGGAAAAAGCGGCAAGGCAACTTGCACAGATCCGGCAGAGTCACCAGCAAATGGAGCAACAGCTCACGGCGTTGACGAATTATCAGGATGAATATCGTACACGTTTAAATGACACACTCAGTTGCGGCATGTCCAGCTCAACTTGGCAAAACTATCAACAGTTTATGAAAACGCTGGAAATGGCGATTGAACAACACAAGTTACAGCTTACCCAATGGAAAAATCGGCTTGAGCAGGCCATGTCACAATGGCAGGAAAAACAGCAGCGTCTGAACGCCTTCGACACACTGCAACAGCGGGCAGAGCACAATTTGAAGTTACACCAGAATCGCATGGAGCAAAAACAAATGGATGAGTACGCACAACGTGGTGCACAACGGAGAATGAAACAATGAACCTCACTCTTTTGCCTACTGATATAACACTCACGGAAAAAAGTCAGCCGACGTTGAATGATCCCTTGACCCGTAACAATTCTTCTGAATTTGGGCAGCATCTTGATGCAGAAATGGCCTCTGTGCGGAAGACGGCGGCTCAGGCTGATAAAAATGGTCTGAATAATGAGAAACACTCCAGTGATAACCCAATCGAAGGTGAATTGGTGCCCTTGCTGGCTGTAGCGGACAACACTGTCATTAGCGTTGGTGGTAAAACGCTGGCTGGGGGCAAACCATTGACAGAAATCTCCACACCGGAAAGCGATATTGATTTTGCTGTGTTGAAGGATGAAGATCTCTTGTCTGCTGAAGCTCTGGTTGCTGCAATGCCAATCCAACTCGCAGGATTGATCAACACTCAGTCGATTCCCGCGGATGGTGCTGAAAACACAGACGAACGGCTACGTGGTGAAAATACCGATGCGGAGACTTTACTGGGTCAGCATGTAAAACCTAGCAAGAATGCAAAAGTCGATGCTGCACTGATCACTACAGATCGTACTGACCACACCAAAGAGGGCGAACAAGATAAAAGTATCCGGTCTTTCGCCACGCAAGAGACTACCCTGAGCAACAACGCGGAGCAATCAACCAAAATACGCCCAACTCTGGCTCCTGTTGCCGGGCAAGTGAAACTCGCCATCAATAATAAAGCAGAACAAAACTCCGCTTCCCAAAATAACGGAAAAGAGTTGAATCAGTTCCAGATAGCGATTCAGGGGATACCCGCACTGGCGGCGGCGGCTGAAACTTTCCAGCCAGAATCACCTGCGATACCGGCTGCCTCTCCCCTGCTTTCAGCGGGACAGCAAACAACCGGTCAATTTCAGTTAAACGGCACTCCTGCTCCGCTACTGAGTGCCCATCTTGGCAGTGAAGAGTGGCAACAGCAGCTCAACCAACATGTCTTGTTCTTTAATCGCAACGGGCTGCAACAGGCTGAATTGCGCTTACACCCTCAAGAATTAGGCGCACTGCATATCCGCCTGAATGTTGAAGACAATCAGGCTCAACTGCATTTTGTCTCTGCACACCAGCATGTCCGCACAGCACTGGAAGCGGCGTTACCCGGGCTTCGCCATGCATTGGCGGAAAATGGCATCCAATTAGCACAAAGCAGTGTAGGCGGTGACACTCAGGGGAACTGGCAGCAGGAACAGGCGGGCGATTCACCGAGTCATTCCCATCACTCTGCCAAGGCTCAGGGACAGGATTCAGCCGCCGTGACACAGATGCCAACGACTCATGAATCAGCCATCAAAATAACACCGCAGCAGCTCGCTTCAATTCGCGGAGGTGTTGATATTTTCGCCTGATTTCAGGATGCACGGTAATAAACGGCAAGAAAAAGAAAGAAGGCCGATAACAAACGTATGAGTTAATGGTTTTTTCCGCGTTTGTTCTCGCTATTGGCGGAACAAAGACGCGGGATAATTGATATCGATTTTGATGGATAAGAAGACCCGCCACGGAATGCGCGGGAACTTATCCGCAACGGAAAACAGGAATTTGTCTGTCCATGTCTGATTATAGCTACGAGCGTAAACGCACAAATCCAATTTGGATAATACTGTTAATACTGATTGCTGTTCTTAGTGCCGCCATCGGAGGGTATAGCTGGTGGACAATGAAGCAGCCAACCAAGAACAGCACCGAAAAAGCCAAAGTCATCAGTACCCCGGTATTTATGACGCTGGAGAATTTTACCGTCAATTTGATCGACAACGAAGACCATATTGACCGTGTTTTACATGTTGGAGTGACACTGCGCCTGCCTGATGAAAAAACCCGTCAGCGCTTCCATGATTATCTGCCAGAAGTTCGTAGCCGTATGCTGCTATTGTTATCCCGTCAGAAAGCGATAGATCTGACGAACGATGACGGCAAGATGCGTTTGGTGGCAGATATCAAGCAGACACTGCGCCCAACGATGATACCCGGTGAGCCAGATCAAGTGGTCACCGATGTGTTGTTTACCACGTTTATTTTGCGATAATCACGATGAGTGACAATATTCTTTCACAGGCAGAGATTGATGCTCTGCTCAATGGTGACAGTGCCACTGCCGATGACGTAGAACCCACTGCGTCAGGGGAGAGTGAGATTCGACCTTACGATCCCAATACGCAGCGTCGTGTTGTACGCGAACGTTTGCAGTCACTGGAAATCATCAATGAACGTTTTGCCCGTCAATTCAGGATGGGGCTGTTTAATATGCTGCGCCGCAGCCCAGATATTACGGTCGGCGCTATTAAAATCCAGCCTTATCACGAATTCGCCCGCAATCTGGCCGTGCCAACCAACCTCAATCTGGTTCATCTGAAACCCTTGAGGGGAACCGCACTATTCGCTTTTGAACCCAGTCTGGTTTATATCGCCGTTGATAACCTGTTTGGCGGTGATGGCCGTTTTCCGACCAAAGTCGAAGGCCGTGAATTCACCTATACCGAACAGAGAGTCATCAACCGGATGCTGAAACTGGCACTGGATGCCTACCGTGACGCATGGGATTCCATCTTCAAAATTGAAGTGGAATACGTCCGTTCCGAAATGCAGGTGAAGTTCACCAATATCACCACCTCACCGAACGATATCGTGGTCACGACGCCGTTTCAGGTGGAAATTGGTGCACTGTGCGGAGAATTCAATATTTGTATTCCTTTCGCCATGATTGAACCTCTGCGTGAACGTCTGACCAATCCTCCCGTAGAAAATGTACGTCAGGAAGACGGCCAGTGGCGTGAAAGTCTGGTGAAACAGGTTCAGCATTCAGAATTGGAACTCGTTGCTAACTTTGTTGATATTCCCCTGCGACTATCAAAAATTCTCCAACTGAAACGCGGCGATGTTTTGCCGATTGAGAAACCGGAACGCCTTATCGCTCACGTTGATGGTGTGCCCGTGCTCACCAGCCAATATGGAACACTGAACGGGCAGTATGCCCTGCGTGTTGAACACCTGATTAACCCTGTTTTAAATGCTCTGGATGAGGAAAAGCCCAATGAGTGATGCTAAACAACCCGCAGAAGCCAGACTGACTGAAGATATGTGGGCAGAAGCACTGGAACAACAGGCCGCACAGCAAACCTCTGACAGCGGCGCGTCAATATTTGAGAACCTGGAGCCGCAGGACGCCCTCGCCCAGCTTTCTGATATTGACCTGATCATGGATATTCCCGTTAAGCTCTCTGTTGAGCTGGGACGCACTAAAATGACCATTAAACAACTCCTGAGACTGTCCCAAGGCTCAGTGGTTCCTCTTGATGGTCTTGCCGGTGAACCACTGGATATTCTGATCAACGGCTATCTGATTGCACAAGGGGAAGTGGTTGTCGTATCCGATAAATACGGTATCCGTATCACGGATATCATCACGCCTTCTGAACGCATGCGTCGTTTGAGTCGTTGACCATGATGGCGAACCAGCCTTCCCTTTATGCTTCTTTTCAACATGGTGCAGCATCTGATGCTGCACCTGTTAACGCAAAAGCTAACATCCTATCTGCTAACACGGTGAAACAAACAGCCAGTCCCGAACCTCTCCCCGCCAGTCAGACACTGATGCAGGTCAGCAGTGCACTCGGCGGCATCCTGCTGCTGATTTTCGTCATAACATGGCTGATTCGTCGTCTGGGTCTTGCTCCTGCCAAGAACAAAAATCACCGGTTGCTCAATGTGAAGGCAAGTTGCTCTCTTGGGCCAAAAGAACGGGTCGTTGTACTGGAGATAGAAGACAATTGGCTCGTATTAGGCGTGACATCCCAACAGATTAATGTCTTGCATCAGATGCCTGTGCCATCTGATAACGCGGAAAAGGAAACTGTACTCAAGACGTTACCCTTCAGCCAGATGTTAAAAAATACGCTCCAGCGAAAAAGCAAGAACGACAAGGATGACGATGAAAAATAGCGTTTTCTTTATGACAGGCACTCCAATGACTGGCAAGAAATTTGTTTCTCTCCTCCGGCCTGTGCATTTAGCAACCCTGCTGATGGCGCTTTTGTTGCCGCTATTCCCCATGAATGCCGCGGCCGCATTGCCTGGCATCATCAGCCAGCCGATGGCAAATGGTGGGCAAAGCTGGTCACTGCCGGTTCAAACCCTGGTTTTCATCACGGCACTGGGTTTTATCCCTGCGGCTTTACTAATGATGACCAGCTTTACCCGCATCATCATCGTGCTTGGTTTACTGCGTAACGCACTGGGAACGCCTTCTGCCCCACCCAATCAAATCATGATTGGCTTGGCACTGTTCATGACTTTTTTCATTATGTCGCCCGTATTCGATAAAGTTTACCAAGATGCTTACTTGCCTTTCAGTGAAGACAAGATAAGTCTGGAAGCCGCACTGGACAAAGGTGCCCAGCCTTTGCGTCAGTTCATGCTGCGCCAGACACGACAAACCGATCTGGCACTGTTTGCCCGTCTTGCGGATCAGGATGCTTTTGAAACAGCGGATTCCGTCCCCATCCGTGTTCTGGTTCCGGCATTTATTACCAGTGAATTGAAAACCGCCTTCCAGATTGGTTTCACGCTCTTCATTCCTTTCCTGATCATCGATCTGGTCGTTGCCAGTGTCTTGATGGCCTTGGGGATGATGATGGTTCCACCTGCCACCATATCGCTGCCCTTCAAACTCATGTTGTTTGTCTTGGTGGATGGCTGGCAATTGCTGCTTGGCTCACTGGCACAAAGCTTTTATGTCTAACAAACAGTTTTTATGTCTAGCGCGAAACTTGCGTGAAATCCTATTGGAACAAGATCGAAAAAGCGGTTTAAAAAAATTATGACTCCAGAATCGGTAATGGCTCTCGGCATTGAGGCAATGAAAGTGGCGCTGGCGCTGGCCGCCCCGCTGCTTCTGTCTGCCCTGATATGTGGTTTGGTGATCAGCCTGTTGCAGGCAGCAACTCAGATAAACGAAATGACCTTATCGTTTATCCCTAAAATTTTGGCTGTTTTTGTCACTATCGTTATCGCTGGCCCGTGGATGCTGAACTTACTGCTAGATTACATGCGCGTGTTATTTAGCAGCATTCCAACCATTATCGGTTAATCATGATCCCGTTTGATAGCGAAATGCTCTCTCGTCTTGTCAGTGATTTTTTCTGGCCACTGGTACGCCTTTTGGCGCTGTTCAGCACAGCCCCTATTTTCAGTGAAAAGCAGACACCGATAAAAGTCAGAATTAGTTTGGCGCTGGCGATCACCTTCTTGTTGGTTCCTAACATACCCTCTCCGCAAATTCCGATATTTTCCGTTGCGGGGGTTTGGGTCATGATACAGCAGGTGTTGATTGGTGTTGCCTTGGGATTAACCATGCAGATTGCTTTTGCAGCAATACGTCATGCCGGAGAAATACTCGGCTTACAGATGGGGCTTTCATTCGCCACATTTTTTGATCCTACCGGTGGCCCGAATATGCCGATTTTGGCGCGTATTCTGAACTTGCTGATGATGTTGATGTTTCTGGCTTTAGATGGGCATTTATGGTTACTGAGCATTCTGGCCGGTACGTTTGATTCGATTCCCATTCAACCTACGCAACTGAATCCCAAAGGTTTTCTGCTGTTAGCCCAAAGTGCCCATTTAATCTTTATCAATGGCATGATGCTGGCAATGCCGTTGATTACCCTGCTGTTGGTCCTGAACTTTGCCTTGGGGATGCTCAACCGCATGACGCCACAACTTTCCGTGTTCGTCATCGGCTTTCCGCTGACGCTCACCGTGGGGATCTTCACACTTTCCCTGTTGTTCCCGATGCTGGCGCCCTTTACTGAACGGTTAATGGCAGAAATATTCGATCGGCTGGCAGTGATTATCGGGGAGTTGGTGTTATAAATCACCGCTCCCCGGTACCCTTTTATGTTTAACTAAAATTGGGCTGACCATTTGATGCCGTAACGCCACCATCGACGGGTAGGTTAACGCCATTAATGAAGCTGGCATCTTCGCTGGCTAAAAATGCAATGGCTGATGCAACTTCAGCCGGAGTTCCCGCTCTTTTCATCGAGATTCGAGAATCGAATTTTTGCAGAACGTCATCGGACATATACTCGGTCATTGGTGTGATGATCAGGCTTGGACACACCGCGTTAACCCGAATCCCCTGGGAGCCATGATCCAATGCCATAGCACGGGTCAGATTGACCACCGCCCCTTTTGCGGTACAGTAATAAGCATTGCCCCAATCAGCCCTTACCCCCGATACAGAGGCATTATTGACAATACATCCTTTGCTTTTGAGCAAATGAGGCAAGGCAAAATGGCTGCAATAAATAACGCCATCAAGGTTCGTCGCCAACACTTTTTTGCCATCATCCAGCGAAGTATCCAATATCGTACTGGGAATATACAACCCGGCATTATTGACGAGAATATCTATCTTGCCGAAGTGTTCGATGGTCTCATCAATCATCATCTTGACGGAATCCTGATCAGACACATCCGCCTGAATGACCCGTGCGTGGCTGGATGACAGCTCACTGTACACTCGATTAAGTTTATCAACGTTGCGTCCCACCAAAACAACAATGGCACCTTCTTGGGAAAAACGCTTTGCGGTGGCTTCACCGATACCACTTCCCGCACCGGTAATCACGACCACTTTATTTTCAAATCGCATCATATTATTAATTTACCTATAAAAAACATATAGTTATATAATAATCCAAGTGAAATAAAATAATATATGCACACTAATATGTACAAACTAAAAGAGTGCTCAATATGACACTTAGAAATTGATTTCACACTATTAGATAGGAGAAGTTGGGAGTAGTTCCGAAAACACAAGGCATGCGAAGAATTTCTCACACCCTCACCCGTGAGTATAAAACCAAAGTGGGTATCCCCACTTAGATGGGCTTTCAAATCCCCTTTAGCTAACCTTTTGATTTTTTTTTGTAATTATCTCTCATGGCGGGAATTCAATTAAATCAATGAGTTAAAAATGGTGCAATTCTTCCATTTATCTAAGTAATTGATTTTACTTAATTCTGTCACTGTGCTAGAGATTAATGAAATCAAGGAATTGCGATAATAACTCGAATAATGCTTATCATTAAAAGTAATTAGAATAAAGAAAAATGCTATTTAACCATAAAGAAAATGAAGTACATTAATTAAAATATAAATTAATTGTTATTCATGTTAACTATATTCCATTGAACTATTTTACAAGTTTTTGTCGTGATTTTCGTGAGGCTTTAGAAACAATGGAGAAAATAAAATTCCAGATTAAATATTTTGAAAACCTTTATAATAACTCATTAAACTTAGTTAATATTTATCCAATAAATTACATAACAATAAATAACAATCAATTAAACTTATTATGCTATGATTTTTAATATGATATTAAAAATTCAATAATAAAATTAAAAAATCATCAGTAACAATAGTGGTTTTATTACTGTATTAAAAGATATTATTGCTTATTAGAAAAATTTTAAACAATATACAAAAGTTAAATAATAGAGGCGTTTTTATTTATTTTATACGTAATTATTCACCACCAAAAAATATATCATTAAGTTAATAACCACCAATAATATTTTTTAACTGTAAACTTTAAAAACGATAGATATTTACAATATCTTTATTTAACCTAAATTTTTACCTACAATTAATGGATAATAAATATGAATGATAGTAAAAACACATCTCCCACCATCACCACATCAAACTCAACTATTCTAGAGGGAGTGAATATAACTAGGCTAGAAACATCCCCATCAAATACAGCAACTAATAATGCTCAGATAACAATTAGAGATAAAAATGGTAAATTTTATAGTAATGTTTATCTCGCGTATCCCAGTAATAGCGTAATAGAAAGTGCAGGATTATATACAACATTATTGATTGCTTTGACTAATTCAATAAAAGTGAGTATCAAAACAAATGGACCTATAAGTAGCACCGGAAATAATTACATAACAGGTGTTATAGTAAGCAAGGATTATTGATTAACGATCGATGAACCTGTCAATTTATTTCAATAATAAAGGATACACTTTCTGATATATAGATGAGATATTAGAGATGGGGCATAACGCCCCTTATTCTGCCTCCGCTATTCTCCCCCGCTTCACATCCCACACCGAACCCTCCAACATCCGACCACAATTCACCCTAACCACCCCCACCCAACTGTTCGCTAACTACAATGAAATTTCTATTTTCCTTTCATCCATTATATAAAATGAAATTGAATAATTTCTTGCACCCTCTATCATGTAAATATGGAAAATATATTCTCAGATATTCCATAACCTACAAACTCTCAATACTTATATCGCCCTACTTAGCGCTTAATTACTAAAGCGAGAGGATAATAAACATCAAAATTAACACCATTCACATATAAAAATATATAATCGAGGTATAAAATGAGTATATTAATTACGACAATTCAATATAAAAATGCATATAATTTCTATCATAGAAATGCAATGGCAATATACGAGATAAATAACAAGAAATTTATGTTTGGACAATCCAAAACCGAAAATAATAAACATTTCATTGAAGAAATATTACCAGACGGTAGATTGGGTGACACGACTGAAAGCGGTAGCTGGCCAATTTATTACGATTATGCAACCG